>JAUYEP010000291.1 GCA_030689765.1 Methylovulum sp. | reverse complement strand
TAACAGCGCTACTAGCGGTTCCGGCTGCATGGCTTCAGCAATCGTGGTAAAACCCGCGAGATCGGAAAATAATGCCGTAATTTCGCGCTGTTCACCGCCTAATTTTAATTCACTACTCAGTAATTCATTAACAACGGCGGGCGAAACCACTTTGCCCAGCAAGTTGCGGATTTTTTCCTTTTCTACCAATTGCCCGCTCATTTCATTGAATGCACGTCCCAGTTCCCCGATTTCATCGTTCGCAGTTAATTGCACTTTATAGTGGTAATCACCCAAGCCAATGGCACGCACCCCTTTAACGAGTATTTGCATAGGGTGGCTAACTGTTTTAGCAAGCCAAATACTGACTAATAAAACAATCACCATACCCGATAATGCGATACCCATCATTAACCAGCGCAGATGATAAAAATTGGCGAGCGCATCATCCCACGAGCGCTGGATTAACGCGACAATACTAAAATCATCCTGCTGATGCAGCACAACCAACCGACTTAAATAAGAGCTGTTTTGATAGCTCTCGAAAAAGCTGGCTTTGCCTATAAATTGTTGCCAGTCATTATTGAGCGCTACTTTGTCGCCCGACATTAAAGTTGATGCATGCAATACGTTGCCGACTTTACTCAGGCTTAAAATGCCGATTTCCATTTGTGTCAATTGTTTTAATTGATTTAGCACACCCTGATCGATTTTAAAACCGATACACAGCCACGCAATCGGATCGGGTGCCAGAATAGGCACGGCAATTAACTGAAAGGGAAGATTATCGATTAACGCCAATGTCGATGCCGTACCATATTCTTCTGCATGTTTAATCATCTCCACCGCAAAAAAAGGCAGCTTGCCGACCGCTTCAGGATGAACGACATCCGCCAACAGCTCATAATCGACCGATATCAGCATAGCTGCATCAGCACCTACGCGTTTGCTTAAATTAAACAATGCCGACAGTAAGGTGTCATGGTCATGCGTCGCCATGACGCCTTTAAAAGCAAAATCCCCCGCCAGAGCGATACCCCATTGCGTCAATTGGGCACTACGATCCTGCAATAGCCTTGAAAATACGCGTTCAGTGACGATTAATTCGTTGCGGATAGCCGCCTCGGTATTTTGTTGAAATACTTGGTCAACAAAAATAAAAATACTGGCCAGCGTTAACGTAAACAAACCGACAAAGTAAAACAGCAGGCGACTGCGAAAATGCTTAAATGCAAATCGGTTCAACGATAAGTTCCGCCATCAAACCCGCCGGATGTACGGGCAATCGATCTGAAACTTTTTTTCAGCACGATAGCCAATTCCACTTCAGCGTTTTGTTTGGCTTGAATTGTAATGTTACTGCCTTTATGGTCTTCCGGTTTCTTGATTCTGGAATGCCAAGTGTGTAGCTCGTATTGTCCGGGCGGTAATGTCAGGATTGTTTGACCTTGTGCATCTGTTAATGCGGAATAAGGCGTGTCAACGACATAAATATAAGCCGACATCCAGTCGTGGATATTACAACCCAAAGCCACCTCGCCAGGTTTGTCAAAGCGGACAGGTTGTGGCGTTGCATCTTTATAAAGCGGGAGTTCAAATGTTTTACTGGGTGAAAAAGAATAAACATGATGGCGGATATTGTCATGATTAGGAAAAATCACCGATGTCCCCGGCCTGATGACGGTAACGGGATTAACGAACGTCTTATCAATTTGATCGACGACCACCTCGGGATAGGCTTGGTCAGAACCAGATTCCGGCGGTGACGATAACGCGTAAACCACCGTTTCAGGCACACCTTTAGCGGTTTGATCTAATACTTTGACGTTTAATGTTTCGGCGACTGTCGATGCGGACGACAAGCCAATAAAAAAAATAAAACCGTAGCGTATTGTTAACATTGTTCAAACCCATTAGTGTTGTTGCAGTGCGATCAATAGGTGTAATTCACGCTTAAACGTATTTGATTGCTGTCATATCCCATGCCCAGTGCCTCGGTATCAACATGCCGATAACCTAGTGTTGATAAGGCATTACCATTCAAAAAACTGTAGCTAAAACCGACATCATAAGTTTGCGTGGTACCGTAAGCGCGATAAATCCAGCCTGGCAATGCAGTATCTTTATGGATAGCATCAACGTGGCTCAGCACGCTGCCGGAAACGCTGCCGAGCAAATTATTACTGGTAACATCTCCCCAACGCCAGCCGTAAGCTACATTCAAGCGCAATTGGTTTGTCAGGGATAGGTTTAGCAAAGCTTCGACTGCATGTCCCTGAATATCAAAAACAGCGCCTGAAATAGCGGCAAGCTCAGGGTGGTCGGGATGGGCTAAGTCGGGAGCGTCACGATGATCAAACCGATAGACAAGATGCGCTTGCAAGATGTCATGATGCAGCCATTTTGACAAGCGTAGGCTACTCTGTACTTTTTCACCGTTGCGCAGCTCGCTGGCGGAAAAAATATGCTCAACTGAGGTACCAAGACTGATAACGGGTGCTGCCCACCCTAACCCGAATTTATGAGTCAGCAGCGCACTACCACCTAGCGTGTATTGATCCAACAATTCAAAACGATGATGCACATCGCCACTAAAAATAGCGTTTAGATAAATGCGCGAATGTGAACCCAGTTGATAGGCGCGACCACCAGACAAAAAACCTGACCAGACATAGTCTTCAAGCGCCTGCTCAGAAAATAACGAGGTATTGATATTGTCATCGAACCGTGCAGAAACCCCGCTGTCAGACAGCCACTCCACCCATTCCGCCCGCACTGGGGCGACATAAAAAAATAGCAGCAGAACCGAGCTTAACTGAAATACATTAGTGCGTTTTGTCATAGTCACCCCCCTGTTAAAGTTGCCGTTATCTTACCGTATAATGCGAAACGGACACGATACCCTCGGATTGAAAAATGGTGATAATTGAGGTTTCCATCCGCCCATTTTATCAAAAGGCCTCAAAACACATATTGAGCCAAAAACAATTTGCTAGACACGCCCCAAGCCTGCAATATAAACACATTGATAATAGCAACCTTTACAGCCAAGTCCAGAGCGGCCATAAAATGGATCAGACAGACAGCGAATGCCGAAAAATTGAATCAGCACTGGCGGAAAGTGAAGAGCGCTTTTCGCAAATGGCGGAAATGACCGGCGAATGGTTATGGGAGCAAGATAACAAAGGCTATTATAGTTACAGCAGCACCGCCGTAAACCAAATCCTCGGTTACCGCCCGGATGAGGTCATTGGCAAACATTACACCCAATTCCTAACCGCACAAGACCAAGCGAGCCAGCAACATTATGCCAACAGCCGGCAGCCCTTTTATGGCTTGACCAACCATTACCGACATAAAGACGGCCATCAGGTTTTAACCGAATCCACCGGATTGCCCCTTTTTAGCGCCACCGGCAAATTGCTCAAATGGCGCGGCGTTGACCGCGATATTACCGCCAAAAAAGCGGCCGAACAACAAATCCATAATGCGCAGATTGCACTGGCAATCACCCAAAGCGAAATCAACATTGCCCAGAAAATACAAATCTCACTATTGCCGTCAGCACCGATTAAAAATGCCCATTTTGAAGTCACCGGCGTCTGTTTGCCTGCCGAACAAATTGGTGGTGACTACTTTGACTATTTTTTCCGCGATGAAAACCACCTGGACATGGTGATAGCCGATGTTTCCGGCCATTCAATTGGCCCGGCACTATTTATGGTGGAAGCACGTAGCGCCATACGGGCACAAGCCCACCGCCCAGAAACCGCGTCAGAAACACTCAACATACTTAATAATTTTTTGTATGAAGATTTAAACAAGACCGATTACTTTATCACCCTGTTTTATTTGCAATACGACATTGCCACCCGACAATTAAGCATTGCCAATGCCGGACATCCGCCGCCGCTGTTGCTCAGGTCGTCACAGGCCCGCTGCCAACGGCTGGATGCCGATGGCTTAATACTCGGAATACGCAAAAATATAAAGTTTGAACAAAAAACACTGATACTGGCAGCCGGAGATTTACTTTTGATCTATACCGATGGCCTGATAGAAGCCGAAAATCCAGAAGGCGAGTTTTTCGGCGTCGGGCGTGTCAGCGATGCTTTTATCCAAAACGCCCGGTACGCGCCGCAACAGATCATCATGGCCATACTGGACGAATTAAAACAGTTTTGTCGAAAAACAGCCTTCAATGACGACATAACCCTGATGGTATTTAAAACCGGTAGGGTGGATTCGCCGCCAGGCAATCTGCCACATACCGCCTCTTAAGTCTGCCTGAAACAACATGGCATACAACACTGCAAAAAACGTATCAACCCCGCAAAATAAGTTATCTAATGTTGCAGGTGCAGCATATTTATCGTTCCCATTGATGCTCTTGGGGGTACGCTCCGGCGTGGGGACAATTAACCGGTGGGTTTACCGCCTATGGCATGAAATTCGCTTTTATTGTCATGTAAGCACATATAGTGTTTACCGGGTAGAGACGTTGCACCGCAACGTCTAAATGCAACTAAACGCAACGTCCCTACAATACCAACAACAAGGCTAAGACCCCCACAGCCTATTGTCTTAAACCCCAAGAGCAAGATAGAATCAGCAAGGGCGTCTTCACAGTTCCAGTATTGGCACAGCGTAATTATTCAGCCCCCCTCTTTGAAAAAGAGGGGTTAGGGGAGATTTTATTAGATACGCCCCCTCGCTTTGCTCTCCCCCTCGATCCCCCTTTTTCAAGGGGGGGGCTGAATACTTACGGGGGCAAATTAACCCCAAAAACTGTAGCGGGAAAGCAAAAAACTGTTCAATTATTGTGATTTAGGCTATCCTAACCCAGTGTTTTTATACCTTGATAGCGGTTGTAAGTTTGCAACAGGTTGATTGTTAAAGGCTTGTTGCGTTGTTATATGTTGTATCGTGTTTTAATTTTTTTTTATTTTAGGATAATAAGTTATGGCTATTAAAAATTTCTCATCAGTAGCTGCTTTTAAAGCAGGTAGGGCAACATTAGGTACGGACACTGCAGCAGTCAGTGATTCAAGTGCAAATCTTCAAGCGGTTATAGGTTCGTTACTTAATGACGTCAAAGTCTCCCAAATCAACTCAGCAGACAATGCCAACATCAACATCGCAATAGGCCAGTTGTCTGTTAACCCGTCAAGCATTGATAAATTGACGGCAGATGACATCATTACCGTCACTGGCTCCACTGCCGACCTTCAAACCAACTTAAGCACCCTGTTGGCTAGCAATAAAATTGATGTTATCAATCCCAATCCGGCCAACGCTAAGTTGACTGTTTCGGTTGCACAAGAAAGCCTCGCCGCCAATATGGCAAAATTGGACGTGGCGGATAAAATTGTTGTATCCGACACTAGCGCAGCGCTTCAAGGCCGTTTGGCCGCATTATTTGCAGACACCAAAGTTGATGTTATTGACTCAACAGAGCCTGCGGTAGCAATCCAACTGAAAACAGCACAATTTGTGCAAGCCAACACCGCGAAATTGTCGTTAAACGACATGATTACCGTGGCTGACAAAAGCACAACGCTGCAAACCAAATTGACCGGCTTGTTAGGCAATGGCAAAATTGACAACATCGACTCAACCACGCCAGCCGCTGCAATTAACTTAACGGCAACGCAGGCATTAGTAGCAACCAACATCGCCAAATTTAACGCCGCTGATAAAGTCAATGTTGTATTGACAGCAGCAGATGCCAGTTTGACGGCTGAACAATTAACCACATTGCGTACTGATCCAAGAATTGACAACGTTATCAATACATATTCATTAGTGTCTGATGTGCTTGTTGACGAAGGCAGCTCAATAACTTTCACCGTATCAGCGTTAGTACCTGTTGCTGTAGATACCAAGTTTACTTATCAAATTCAAGGCAACACCGCTAATCCTGCGAGCGCAAGCGACATAGCGCCAGCAGCTGGCTCAGTAATCATGCTTGCAGGCCATTCTACCGCCAACATCACAATCAATGCGCTTGATGAAGGTGTGCGTGAATTTAACGAAGGCGGCGTATTTATTCTGTCCAACAGCACCGGTGCAACTCAAATTGCAACCCAGGCTTTCCTGATTCAAGATGGTGCAAGTTATACCTTAAGCCCAACCGCAGCAAGTGCTAACGAAGGGACTAATGCAACTTTCACACTGGTCGCCAATAACGTCGCTGACGATACCGTGGTCACCTATACGCTATCTGGCGTTACAGCTGATGATGTTGTTGGTGGTAGCCTGACGGGTTCAGCCACAGTATCGGGTGGTGTAGCCACCATCACTGTACCATTGGCTGCTGATCTAAAAACAGAAGCCGTTGCAGAAACATTAAAAGTAGCCGTAGATAAAACTACCGTATCAGCCACCATGCTGATTAACGACACCTCTAAAGACGCCACGTTTGCATTTGTATCTACACCAGCGACTGTGGATGAAGGCACCAGCGCCACTTTCACTTTAAACACCAATGCAGCAGACGGTTCAGTAGTGTCTTACGCGCTTTCTGGCGTGACTGCTGCAGACGTGACTGATGGTTTATTGGCAGGTCAAACCACAGTAACTGGTGGCGTTGCAACCATCACTGTACCGTTGGCACTGGATGCCACGACAGATGCCGGCGAAACCTTAACCGTTACCGAAACCTCTTCAGGCGTAACAGCATCAACCCTAATCATTGACAAATCGTTTACACCAGTATTGGCAATCGATTCAGTAACCGGCACTATCGATAAACTGAGTGGACAAGGCATTGCGATCATGGATGCGTCCGTTATCGCCGCATTTACGGCAAATGACACCGACTCAACCGGAGTACGGCCTACAGGCGCTGTGACCGTTGACACAGCCAGCGAAGTTAATGGTGAATTAATCGTGTTGGGTAACGGTAAAACTGGGTTTGTCGCCGATGCGGGTCAACGCGTAGGTTCGTTTCAATATTCTGTAGCTGGAATTGATGGTGTAAAAGGTACAGTTAACGTCACAATAAACAGTGCCCCTGTGTTTGACAGTGGCTCAACGCTGACCATTGCAGAAGACACTAAAGACGCTCCAGGTACTGTTAAGTTTACTGACACAGATGGTGACACACTGAATTATGCCTTTGGCAAAGCTGCGCATGGCACGGTGACCGCAGGTACTAACGGTGCTTATACCTACACGCCAGACGCCAATTTCAATGGTACTGATACCTTCCAAGTACAAGTCAGAGATGATTTTATCCTGACGCCTGTCACCCAAGATGTCACAGTGACCGTGACTTCAGTAAATGACGATCCACAACTGATTAGCCCAGCCCCAGCGGCGACAGCTGTAAAATCAGGGCAAAGCGCAACTGTTGATTTGTCAACTTATGCCACCGATCCAGACGCAGGTGATGCAGTTACCTTCGCGTTGGCAGGTGCTACAACTGCCCATGGTGGTACAGTCACCTTAGGGCTAGACGGCAAAACAGCGACAGTTAGCTATCCACAAGCAGGGGGTTCAGCCGCTTTAGGCGCAGATACCTTCAATTTCACCGTTACCGACGGCAAAATTGTTACCCCAATTGCGGCAACGGTTAATCTGGATGTCACCAATACTGCACCAACGGCAAGCGCAATTGCCTTGACTGCAAAAACCGGTGTGACACAAACGATTGACTTGGTAGCATTAGGTGCTGTTTCTGATGCTGAAGGCAATACACTGGCTCCGACGATTACTAAGGGATCGCTCACTAGCGGTGGTTCAGCAGAAGTAAGCAGCAGTAAAATTGTTTACACCTCCACTATCGGTTTCGTCGGTACAGAAACCTTAAAGTACTCAGTGACTGATGGTTTTGGCGGCACATCCACCGAACAAATGATAACCTTCACGGTAACCGCCAATACGGGTGGTACTTCAGGCGACGACTTGTTATATGGTTCAAGCGCTGCAGAAAACATTGACGGTCTGGCTGGTAACGATAGTATTAATGGCGGTGGCGGTGCAGATACGATGATTGGTGGTGAGGGCAATGACCTCATCGTTTTCAACGACAATGCCAAGCAAATCCTTGCCGGTTCTGGCATTGATACCTTGGTGGTTAATGCGGATGCAGCTGCGGCTAAATTTGATCTGTCAAGCACTACTGATCAAGTAACTGACCTGTTAAATACGGTTATCGTTGTTCGTGGCATAGAAAATATTGATGCCAGCAAATCGGGTAGCGATGTAACTATAGATGCTGCCGCAGCCGGTACTACAAGTATATTGCTTGGCAATGGTAACGATACAATCACTACAATGGCATTGGCTACTGGAACAGTAGATGTCGTGGCGAATAGCGGAAACGATTCGATCACAACCGGGGCTTCCGCCGCTAAGTTTAATATCCAAGGTAATGACGGTAACGATACGGTTGTGCTTACTGGCGCAACGAATTCGGGTAACAGCGTTTTTGGCGGCGCAGGCAATGACACAATTACTGTCACCACTACTAAAGCATATGTCGATGGTGGAGATGACAAAGACACTGTGACTGGTAGTGGCGGTGATGATACCCTCTTGGGCGGTAACGGCGACGATTCGATTGTAGCGGGCGCAGGCATTGACAGCATTCTTGGCGGCGATGGTAACGACACTATCGACATGGCAGGCAATTTGTTGACGACAGACTTTGTCGACGGTGGTACGGGGACTAACACTTTGGTTATAACCACACCGGTTGCTACGGTGGCCGACTTGTCGGGTGTTTCCAACATCACCGTGCTAAAAACTTCAGCTGATGTAACTTTAGCCGCCAATAAAGCGGGTTTGACTACAGTTGATTTCACCGATGCAGGCGACCAAGATCTGATCTTGAATGCGGGCTACACCGCAGCTACCACAGTAGTTTTGACCGGAGACCTTACTAACGCAGATAGTGTTACCAACACAGCTAACGTTGCCCTGACAGTGGTAGGTAACGTTGCTGACTTTGATGCAACCACCACGATTACTGGTGGTACTGGTGCAGATGTCGTGCAAATGAAAGCTGATGCCGGTACTGCAACAATTACTTTATTCACAAAGGTTGACACGATCACGGTCGGTGCGGGAACAGTCGGTACTGAAACAGCAACTATCGTGATGCCTGCAACTGATACAGTGATTGCAACGGGTGCAACCTTAACGGTCAATGCGTCGGCTTTGACCAATACAGCGGCAGTCTTCACCTTCACCGGTAATGCGGCTGAAACTGATGGCTTCCTGAACATCACTGGCGGCGCAGGTAATGACGTTATAACTGGCGATGCTGCGGCTGACACCATTAACGGTGGCGCGGGGAATGACACGATTGATACTCTCAACGGCAACAATGTAGTTGATGCAGGTGATGGTAACGACACGGTTACCGCAGGTACAGGTGCTGATAAACTGACCGGCGGTATCGGTGATGACCGTTTTGTGTTGGCAGCCAATTTGACGGCGGCAGACACTGTTGACGGTGGCACAGGCACCAACGTGTTACAAGTGTCTACTGCTGTTGCCAGTGCTGCAGTATTGGGTGGCGTAACCAATGTGGGTACACTGGAAGTTGATGGTGCAACAGCGGTTACTCTGGCAGCGAATGTCGCACCGACCACATTTGACTTCGCCGATGCAGGCGATGAGGTATTGACCCTGAATGCCGGTTACACAGCGGCAACGACCGTGGTGCTGACTGGTGATGTTACAACAAATGCTGACAGCGTCATCAATACCGCCAATGCCGCGTTGACAGTTGTGGGTAACGTTGCTGACTTTGATGCAACCACCACGATTACTGGTGGTACTGGTGCAGATGTCGTGCAAATGAAGGCTGATAGTGGTACTGCAACAATTACTGCATTCACAAAGGTTGACACTATCACGGTCGGTGCGGGAACAGTCGGAACTGAAACTGCAACTATCGTGATGCCTGCAACAGACACAGTGATTGCAAACGGTGCAACGTTGGTGGTGAATGCCACAGCATTGACCAATGCAGCGGCAGTCTTCACCTTCACCGGTAATGCGGCTGAAACTGATGGTAAATTAAGTATCACCGGCGGTGCGGGTAACGACGTTATTACCGGTAACAACGGTGCTGACACGATCCTGGGTGGCTCAGGTGCAGATGCTATCAGCGGCTTGGCGGGTCTGGATATTCTAACTGGCGGTTTAGGCAACGACACCTTTGGTGTGTCAGCCAGTACCAACGGTAATATCTTCTCAACCATTACCGATGCAACAGCTGGTGATATTCTGTCCTTTACCAATCTGGGTACTGAAACCTTTGCTGCGACCAAACTATCGTTGGGCAGTACGGCAGTGTTCCAGGATTACCTGAACTTTGCAGCGGCAGGCAATGGTAGTGTTAATGCTGCAATTTCTTGGTTCCAGTTCAGCGGCAATACCTATGCTGTCGAGGACTTGAGTGCTGGTGCAAGTTTTGTGAACGGCACTGACCTAGTGGTTTCTTTGACCGGCTTGGTTGATTTGAGCACAGCTACAGGTGCTGGCACTAATGCACTAACACTGGTGTAAAGCTGTAAGCCAGGTAGGGTGGGCAAAGCTGTTCTGCCCACCTTCTCACGGTGTTGTTGATGTTTGCTTAAACCAAACCGCCCTTGGGAAACTGGGGGCGGTTTTTTTATGCCCTTCCCCATAATTGGCTTTATGTTAAATTAAAAATCGCTATCCTGTGAAAATACAATATTTATGCTTTGTATGTTATAGTCCATGCAAATCTGCAAATCAATGGGGTCAGATTGGATTGATTTCTTCATTCTCCCTTGAATAATCAATGGGGTCAGATTGGATTGATTTCTTCATTCTCCCTTTGTAATCAATGGGGTCAGATTGGATTGATTTCTTCATTCTCCCTTGAATCAGAATAAAGCTGTAAGAATCAATGGGGTCAGATTGGATTGATTTCTTCATTCTCCCTCGCATGAATCAAGAATCAATGGGGTCAGATTGGATTGATTTCTTCATTCTCCCTTGAATCAGAATAAAGCTGTAAGGCGGATTCGCGTTAGCAATCCGCCATCAATCAACCCAGCTGCTTCCGATACACCGCTAACCCGTAAGCCGAGTAGGGTGGGCACATGCTGTTCGTGCCCACCATTACAACGGTAATGGGTTGATTAAAACAAAACCGCCCTTGGGAAACTGGGGGCGGATTCCGTTCTGAGCGTTTGAGTCTGTAACAAAAGCAGGGAATCGTAATGCCCAAGTTGGATGAGATTAAGGCGCGACTAGATTGGCTTAAAGAGCTATTCAAGATATTGGTTGCTGTTCTGGTAGCTGATGTTGCTGGACTTTCCAAGTTGTATTTAGACGCATCAATCGGTATTCTGTTTTATTCAGGAATTGTGGTGTTGGGGATTCTGGCGATTGCCGGTGTCATCGTTAGCCGAAAGATAGAAATTCATTTAATTGAACTGAGGGATATATGATATGACCGAGCTATTAATAATTTTTGCGTTGGTTGCGGTATGTGTTATTTTTCTGTATCCCGCGATTCATACTCGTTAACCCGTAAGGTGGATTCGCCGCTAGGCAATCCACCCTTCGTGGTACAACAGCCGGGTAGGGTGGGCAACGCTGTTCTGCCCACCATTTCACGGTAAATATTGATGGAATGAACCGCCCTTGGGAAACCGGGGGCGGTTTTTTATTGTGCCCCTTTCAAAAAAGAGGGAGCCTTTTTGTGTTATGATTCAGGTTTTAAAAAAGGAGTTGACAACGGCAATGAAATTTGAATGGGACGAAAATAAAAATAAGCTGAATCTACAAAAGCATGGCATTGCCTTTGAAGATGCAAAAATGATTTTCGATGATCCTTTACATATTTCAAAACTAGATTACCGGTTTAGTTATTTTGAAGAACGATGGATAACAATTGGCGCGACTAAAAACGTACAGATTTTAGTTGTTGCCAGTTGTTTTTTTGCTGATGACGGCAAAGAAATAATCAGAATTATTTCGGCACGGTATGCGAATCCGAAAGAGAGGGCGAGTTATGCAAGATGTTGAACAAAGAGCTAGATTTGATGATTACGAGCTAAAGGATGATTATGACTTTAGCGATGGTATTCGTGGACGGTTTTACAAACCCAAAAAAATACGTACGACGTTACAATTGGATAATGATGTTTTGCTGTTTTTGAAAAAGCAAGCGAGTGAAAAACATGTCAAATATCAGGTATTGGTGAATAGCTTGCTTAGAGATTATATGAGCGATATTGTTAAGTGATCCGGTGTCATCAGAGCGGTAGAGCGGATTCGCCGCGAGGCAATCCGCCATCAATGTACCCCGATGCTGCCGATACGCTACAACGGCCTCATCAGCCAGGTAGGGTGGGCAACGCTTTTCTGCCCACCATTTCACAGTACATTGATGTATGGTTAACCGAACCGCCCTTGGGAAACCGGGGCGGTTTTTTTATGTTGGGCCTCCCGATACAAATTTGCCGCGCAAAGTAAAATCGGCGGCAGTTACAGCGTTTTCATATCAGATTGATTACAGCAACAACGGTAGAACTGTAGGCCGGAATAAGCCTGTTTGAGCGCAAGCGAAAAC
>JAUYEP010000390.1 GCA_030689765.1 Methylovulum sp. | reverse complement strand
TCACGTTATTTCATACAGATAACTGCTGTTTCAAGCCAGATTTTGTGATAGAAAAACCTAAAAATATAGCAATTATCTGCAAGGAATGTCATATAACACATTGTTTTAAAATCAATTAAAGTTGTGTAGATACTTATGCTTATAGGGACAAACACCGGAAAGCCAAATTATTCGACATCACGATCTAGAAATCGAATAGGTTTTTCGGTAGTGGGTTAAACCTGTATTTTTCCTACACACGATTTCACTGCCTATAGTTCGGAGTCCAAGGCATGGCTTGGATTACACAAAACATCCAAAACGTGTTTTGGACTCCTAAACAACTGATTTAACCCACTACCGGTTTTTCCTATAATTGAAGTGACGGGACATTCCTTCCCACCGCGAATTGATAATCCTTGGCCTGCATCTGCGAGGCAATTCCAACACAGTAAAAAAATGGATTGCACTTTTTGGCAAATTCTAAGTATGATTGTTGAATATATAATCCATAAATGCATAATTTGGAAAAAAAATGGAAATAACACTAGAAATGCTGCAGAAAAAAATCCTGATAGTAGATGATGCACCATCAATACGCTCACTAACCAAAGCTATTCTGCGGGAAGCTGGTTTTACTCATGTTTTTGACGCCCCAGATGGGGCTGAAGCGTTGGCATTAATGAGAAAGGTAAGAATTAATGTCGTCATTTGTGATTGGAATATGCCCGGAATGACAGGTCTTGAACTCTATAAAGAGGTAAAAAAAGACCCTAAAATGGTTGCGCCACCATGGATAATGCTTACCTCTTCCTCTGAGGGGGACAAAGTGAAAGAGGCGATTCAGGCAGGCATTACATCTTATATTATCAAGCCTTATAAACCCGATAATTTATTAAAACAAGTGGTAAGCAAACTCGGTTAAGCTGTAAATATCAACGCATAAAATATATGGACAGCTCCTGATTGATCTGTGGGCTTCCCTTTTTGAAACCCGTCATAGATTTTTTTAAAAAAGCAATTTTTACAGGCAAAACGCTCGTCTCCCGTTGAATAAACCCAGTCAATCAGAACAACTCTATATTATCCATCTGCTTTTGCTCCTGCTGTTTAGCTTCTTTTTCCGCCAACGCTTCATTTATCGTTTTGCCCTGCAGAATGGCATCGAACATCATTTTTTCAGATTCCATCGTATATCTGGAACGGATTCCATTCTGAAGTTTCAGCCATTCCCCCGGATTATATAGGCCATCAGGACTTTCCAGCAATCCGGACAGCCCAATCAGGTTAGAGGTTACATGCTGTAAACATTGCACCATCCGGTCATAAAATTGAAAAGCAATGACGGAAGACTGGATCTGGTCGCTGGTCTCTGAGCAACTGATTAATGCCTTGTCCCTTATCGGGCTTGAATCAAGCGCGAGAAGATAACTATTAATCACCCTCATGTGTTCTGCTAGCGCGGTAAACGATTCTGTTAGTGTATTAACAGAGATATCGCCTTCTCTCAGCAAATCATTTACTTGGGCCGCTGCTAAAGAAAGCAATTTGACAGTTTCCCGTACCTGACTCCAATCAAGATCAGGTTTTTTTGAATTGGAAGGGAGCATAGTTATATCCAATAATTTTTAATATAAAATAAGGCTGAAAAATTTTGCACTTTTTAGCCTTATTTCAGTAGGCATGAATAATTGAACGCGCCTATATACAGCGCCGACATAGACGTCATCGCGCAGGAAATTATACTTCAAGCGGTCACCATTTCAGACTTTAATTAATCAACGTTGCTTTGCTAAAACTCTTCCCATTCGTCATCAGCAACAACTGGCTGACTTTTTGGTTTTGTGACGGCTGGATTTGTACAAAGCGCAACATCTTTCTTCAAACGCATAATAGCAACGCCGACTGCGCCCGAAGCATCAATGAAGCCCGATTCATTGCTAAGCATGGCATGCGCGTCATTTAACCTATTGTCATTGATGGCCTGGGCCACTTTGCCCGCCTCGATATGAAACGCAGCATGTTTTGCAAGACATTCTGAAAAACTCTCCAGATGGCCAAGCTGCTGCTTGGTATCACCGTGCAGCCATTTACCAAACTCGCAACAGTTATCTTTTGAAATGGTGGCGACATCCATTTTCTCGTGATGGGCTATGGCGGTACGAAATTTCACCTTCCATTCGGCATGCTTGTGCAGCGCCTTATCGAGGTCTGCGCTAATTTCTTTGACGTTATGAATGTTTTTAGTTTCAGGAACATGAGCCGTGCGCTTGCCTTTATAGGTTTCTATTTTTACCGGCATTGCCTTTTGCGCTGTTTGACCCATTGCAGGATTGAACGGGCCGTCATCAATCTTAAAAACCGCTACCGTACCGGAAAGATTTTGGGCCTGATCTTCCAATGATTCTGCGGCGGCAGCCGCTTGTTCCACCAGCGCGGCATTTTGCTGGGTGACATCATCCATTTGGGCAATGGCTTGGTTAACTTGTGAGATGCCGGAACTTTGTTCGACAGAGGCCGCAGAAATCTGCGCCATGACCGCCGTGACACGTTGAATGGCACTGACAATTTCCTTCATGGTGAGCCCGGCCTGGGTAACCAGCTTACTGCCGTCTTCGACTTTTTCTTCCGAATCGCTAATCAGGCTTTTGATTTCCCCTGCGGCGGCGGCGGCACGTTGCGCCAGATTACGCACTTCTCCGGCGACAACCGCAAAGCCCCTGCCTTGTTCCCCGGCACGGGCCGCTTCTACGGCAGCATTAAGTGCGAGAATATTAGTCTGGAAGGCAATGCTGTCTATCACCGAGATAATGTCCGCAATTTTGCGTGAAGAATCGTGGATTGAATTCATGGTTGTGACCACTTGCCCAACAACGGCAACGCCTTTCCCCGCGATCTCCGAAGCGCCTATCGCCAGACGGTTGGCCTGCTTGGCATTTTCGGTATTTTGCTGGACTGTGGAGGTGAGCTCTTCCATACTGGCGGCGGTTTGTTCCAGACTCGCCGCCTGCTCTTCAGTACGGTGTGATAAATCATTATTGCCTGCCGCGATTTCCCTGGATGCTGTACTTATCACATCAGTGGTCGCCTTGATTTCTCCCACCAGCGATTTAAGATGGCCTACGGTTTTGTTCACACCGTTTTTAACATTACCAATCGTACCTGGATAATCGCGAAAGATCGTTTGGGTCAGGTCACCAACCGCCAATGCGGCGGCAACACGTTCTATATCGCGAAAACCATTATCGCAGGTTTCCATAAGCATATTCATATCGACAATAATGTCTTTGAAAATGAATTCAAATCCTGCCTCATTGCCACGCTTCGAAAAATCGCCTTTGGCGCCAGCAGAACCAAGTGCCTTGATTTGATTGCTGACACCAAGCAGCGCGGTTTTAACCTTATCGACAGCCTCGGTGACCTGGGCATGCTCACCAGATAAGCGCACCATATCTTCAGAAAAATCCCCTTTGGCATATTGGCTGATAACCTTAACCACTTTCTCATTCACGCCAACATGGGAACCGATCAGGTCATTCATCTGCTGCGCCAGATAACTGAACGTGCCTGGGAGTTTATCAGCCCACATCATTTCGTTAATCATGCCTTCAGCATGTTTTTTTGCCAAAATATTTTGTGAGATGGCAAAAGCGTTGACTATCTTCTGTAGCTTTATCAGGCTATAGGCCAAGCTGCTTTTATCTTCCGGCTTAACGGCCAGCTCTTCAGAAAAATCACCTTTGGAAAACCGTTTGACGGCAGCGGCCACATCGGCTGGATCACCCCCAAGCTGCTTAAATACGCCACGCATAATCATCAAGGAAATAACGATGCCTAGACCCAAAGTAAATATTAAAACAGCCAATAATCCTATCGTCGCAAAATAGTTGCGCTCAGCTGCGAAGTCTTCGCTCACTTTATTTTGTTGGTTGGCTATCAGGACGGTTTGGTCAATCGCCTTCCGATGGGCCTCGTAAGCGGACTTAACGTGGGGCAAGACCCGATTAATGGTATCGAGGTCAGCCTTTTGTACAGCGGGGATAATACTGTTAAAAACGGTGTCATAGAAATCCATAGCCGGCACATGGGCTTGTTCGAGAAAAACGGCATCCAATTCGCCGCCCAATCCTTGCTTACGCCAATAGTCATGACGGAGCCCGTAGTCATCTTTCAGATGCTTGAGTTGCTCAATCCGCTTGTTTTTTTCGCTGCTGTCAACTTCATTGATCAGCTGCATCGTCACCAGATAGGATTCAATAATATATTCCGGCGGCGGCAAAATATCGGCAATCAGGTCTTTGCCCAGAACGATACGCTGATAGAGCGCACTGTTGATTTTAAGCTCATCCAATACCTTGAACGACCATCCGCCGTAAATGGCAAATCCCAGTGTAAATGCAGCAATCAACAGTGCAAAGCGATGGGAAAGTTTGAGGGAATGAAGCATAGTCATGAAGCCATCCGTAATGTTAGCTTAAGTTGGGATTGTCTTGGCGCCAAGAAATCCGGCATATCTGCCCGCGATTCCCCAATCGTTTTCCATATTATGAGCCGAGATAACGTCGGAAACCGTTGGCATAATATACAACAGTCTTGTAGATCCATTGATAGTAGCTCCTCAACACTGTTTGCTAAAACGCCTTTGATTTGTTTATAGCCCCAAATCACTTAGACCAGGGTGATCATCTGGGCGGCGGCCTTGCGGCCAATGGAACTTACGCCCGCCCGCCTCAATCGGCAAATCATTGATGCTGGCGTAGCGCCGTTGCATCAAGCCGTTTTTATCAAATTCCCAGTTTTCATTACCGTAAGAACGGGACCACTCGCCGTAGCCATTATGCCATTCATAAGCGAAACGGACGGCAATGTGGTTACCGTCAAACGCCCATAGTTCTTTAATTAAACGGTATTCGTGTTCTGTTGCCCATTTATGTGTCAAAAACTCGATTATTTGTTCGCGCCCTGCTGGGAATTCGGCGCGGTTTCGCCATTGGCTGTCGAGGGTATAGGCCAAAGCGACGCGTTGCGGGTCGCGATTGTTCCAGCCATCTTCAGCCATGCGTACTTTCTGCGTGGCGGTCTCACGGGTGAATGGAGGAAAGGGGGCGCGCGCTTCATTGCTTGTGTCCATTGAAAACTCCTAAGTTAATGATGAAAGCTTATATCGGGCTTGCATCCGATAAATGGCTAGCCTGAATATCCGCATGGTAAGACGACCTGACCATCGGTGCACTGGCGATCTGCTTAAAGCCCAATGCCTTTGCAACCACACCATAATCGTCAAATTCCGCCGGTGTGATGTAGCGGGTCACCGGCAAATGCGCCTTGCTCGGTTGCAGATATTGGCCCAGCGTCAGCATTGAACAGCCCTGTGCCAGTAAATCTTTCATGACTTGATGGACTTCTTCAGGCGCTTCGCCAACGCCTAGCATCAAACCGGATTTGGTCGGTACGAGTGGTTGCGCTATGTTAAACCGGCGCAATAAATCCAGCGAACCCAGATAATCTGAACCCGGACGCACCTGTTTATAAAGCCTGGGTACCGTCTCCAAATTGTGATTGAACACATCGCAAGCTTGCCGTGCCAATAAGCCTATCGCTTTTTCGACACGCCCACGAAAATCAGGGACCAGAATTTCTATTTTTGTAGCCGGTGTTTGCCCGCGGATTTTTTTGATGCACTCTGCAAAATGTCCGGCGCCGCCATCGCGTAAATCATCGCGGTCTACCGAGGTGATCACGACATATTTTAACGCCATCGCCTTGATCGCTTCAGCCAGATGTTGCGGTTCATTGCTATCCAATGGCAGCGGTTTGCCGTGTGCGACATCGCAAAACGGACAGCGGCGTGTGCATAAATCGCCCATAATCATGAACGTCGCCGTACCGTGCTGGAAACATTCCGCCAAATTGGGACAGGCGGCTTCTTCGCAAACCGTATGCAGTTGATGCTCCCGCATTAATTGCTTGATGTGCGTGATCTCGTCGCTTGCCGATAACTTTATGCGTATCCAGTCCGGCTTGCGTAGCATGGTTTCGGGCTGCTCAACTTTTATTGGGATACGCGCCAGTTTTTTAGCGCTGCGTTGGTGGGATTCTGGCGTGGAACGGGAAGGGGCTTGATAAGTCATGCGTGTAATGCCGTAGTGATTGCGTTGACAACAGATATAGTGAGTTCAGGCATGTTGACTATCACGCCAAGATTAGCCAATTGGGTCACTTCAAGATCTGAATAACCGCAAGGGTTGATATGTGTAAACGGGCGTAAATCCATAGCATTATTAAGGCTCAGGCCGTGATAACAACTATTGTTTTTAATTCTGAGGCCAATCGAGCCGATTTTTTTGCCTTGCACATAAACCCCAGGGGCATCAGCTCTGGAAACTGCCATTATGCCATACTGGGCTAAGACGCTGATCATTGCCTGTTCTAAAATTGTCACTAACTGTCTGATATTGATTTGTAAGCGTTTAATATCCAGCAAGGTGTAAATCACTAACTGCCCTGGGCCATGATAAGTAACTTGCCCGCCACGGTCGGAATTAACAATCGGAATGTCTGTACTATTCAGGATATGCTCACGCTTGCCGCTCAAACCCAGTGTGTAAACGGGACGGTGTTCCACAACCCAGATTTCATCCGGTGTGTCGGGGCTGCGCTGTTTCGTGAAACACTGCATTTCGCGCAAAATGGGTTCATAGTTTTGCAGCCCCTGATAGCGTATAACCATTTTATTTATGAGATGAATGTCAGATCTAATATCTACCATGCTGTTTTTTTGTCTGTTAGGGTGTCCAAGATTTAGTAACCAGCACAACAGCTAGAAAATAGAACCCAAAAACATCACAACAGGACATGGATCAAGTGCCTTACACGGAAGGCCATTTTGCTTCCCAACAGTGGAATTGATGCACGCTACGGTCATTGGATTGCCCGTCAACAAAATCGAGTTTGGCCGCAATATTTTTATATGATAAAAATGATTTCACCCACTACCGTATTTCCCCCATTTACAGGGATCCTTTTACAAAATTCTCAAAAAACAATAAATATTATTAAAATCATATTGTTATGTGCTATATATGTTTATAAAACCGAAATCTTAGCCGATTGAAGTATAATGTCAATCTAGCGCAGATCAAAACGAATATTAACATAGCTTTGTTCAACCAATCGGGTGCGATGAATACTGGAAAACTGCCAATACTGCATTCGGGCGCTTTTAGGTTGCGTTTAACGGGCAGTTACCATTAACCCTTATCGGTACACCGATTGAAGCGTCAATGGCAAAAAAGATTCTTTATCAAACGGGTGAACTTGTAAATTGCGACAATTTAACTAATGGCAACCAGCAACTTGAGTGGTTAATTGAGCAATAAAAAGTGCGCAACCCCCTATTTATACTTATCGCAGAGTTAAATTTATGAACATCCTCATCGTTGGTAATGGCGGGCGCGAACACGCACTCGCTTGGAAAGTCAGCCAGTCACCTAAAGTCAGTAAAGTTTTTGTCGCACCTGGCAATCCCGGCACAGCATTGGAGCCGGCTATCGAAAATGTCGCGATTGCTGTTGACGATATTGGCGGATTAGTCACATTCGCCCGGCAAAACGCGATAGACCTGACCATCATCGGCCCGGAAGTGCCGTTAGTCCTGGGCGTCGTTGACCGATTTCAGGAAGCTGGGCTTAAGTGCTTTGGCCCCACTGCCAAAGCGGCGCAACTGGAAGGTTCCAAAACGTTTTGTAAAGACTTTATGAGCCGTCACTATATTCCTACTGCCACGTACCAAAGCTTCACCGACCAGAATTTAGCCATTGCCTATATCCAGCAACAAGGTGCGCCTATCGTTGTTAAAGCTGATGGCCTCGCTGCAGGTAAAGGCGTTATCGTTGCCCAAACCGAACAGGAAGCGATCAACGCCGCGGTAGACATGCTGGCCGGCAATGCCTTTGGGGAAGCCGGTCATCGTGTGGTCATCGAAGAGTTCCTGCAAGGCGAAGAAGCCAGTTTTATCGTTATTGCCGACGGCAAACACGCCTTGCCGATGGCAACATCACAAGACCACAAAGCCCGCGATAACGGCGACAAAGGGCCAAACACCGGTGGCATGGGCGCGTATTCGCCAGCGCCTGTCGTTACACAGGAGATACACGAGCGCGTCATGCGGGATGTCATTGCGCCTACCTTAAAAGGCATGGCAGAAGATGGCCTGCCTTATACCGGTTTTCTTTATGCCGGTTTAATGATTGCTGACGATGGTTCAATAAAAGTGCTGGAATACAATTGCCGCTTCGGTGATCCTGAAACCCAGCCGATTATGATGCGCTTAAAAAGCGATCTGGTTGGGCTTTGTGAAGCCGCGTTAGCCGGAGATCTCGACAAAACCACTAGCGATTGGGACGAACGTGCCGCGTTGGGTGTCGTGTTAGCCGCTAGTGGTTATCCTGAGACTTACCAAAAAGGCGCGATTATTTCCGGCTTGCCGAGCGAAGACATTGACGGTTGCAAAGTCTTTCATTCGGGCACCGCGCAAGTCGGTGATGATATCGTGACCGCTGGTGGCAGGGTGTTATGCGCGTGTGCGCTGGGAAACGACATTAATGATGCGCAACGCAAGGCTTATGCGCTGGCGAAGACTATTGATTGGAACGGTATTTATTACCGTACTGATATTGGTTTTAAGGCGATTGTGTAAGGATGGCCACCTTCGCGCGTTAACCTTGTAGAGACGTTGTAATGCAACGCCTCTACGCCTGCGTGTTCGAAGTACACACCCGCATGAAAAGGCTGTATCTGTAAACCGTCGCAATTTAATTGGAAAGCCTTTTCCTATCCGCAAAATAAAACAGCAAGCCGCCAACTATAATCATCGGTGCAGACAGTATTTGTCCCATTGTCACCCAGTCTAGTGCCAGATAACCTAGGTGCGCGTCCGGCATTCTGTAAAACTCCACAAAAAACCGGAAACAACCGTAAAGCAACACAGCCAGACTGGTTGTCGCCATCACTGGTCTTGGTTTTTTTGAATAAAACCAGAGTACGGCAAACAACACTACGCCTTCTAAAAAGGCTTCATACAGTTGCGAAGGATGCCTCGCTAGCGGACCGCCATTAGGGAAGACCATTGCCCACGGCACATCAGTTGGCCTGCCCCACAATTCTGAATTAATAAAATTGCCGATGCGCCCCGCGCCTAAGCCAATAGGCGCAAGTGGCGCAATAATGTCAGTTAGCTGCAATACGGTGCACTGCTGTTTTTTACCAAAAAACCACATTGCGGTAAATACGCCCAACATGCCGCCATGAAAAGACATGCCGCCTTCCCAAATTTTGAACAGGATAAGCGGGTTATTGATAAATTCGCTAAAATTATAAAATAGGATATAACCTACCCTGCCGCCCAAAATAACCCCTAAAGCACCATAAGTAACCAAGTCTTCAATCGCTTCTGGCTTGATCGGCGACCAAGGCTGTTTGGCTCGGTATTGCCCTAAAAAATATACGGCGACAAAACCAATCAGGTACATCAGACCGTACCAATGAACTTTTAGCGGGCCGACAGCAATAGCGATAGGATCAATTTGTGGGTAACTTAGCATAATTAAATATCCAGATTGGTAACATCCAAGGCATTTTTAACGATGAAATCTCGCCGTGGTTCGACGACATCGCCCATTAATGTAGTAAATATTTCATCGGCTGCAATCGCATCTTCAATTCTAACTTGTAGCAATCGGCGATTATTGGCATCCAGTGTTGTTTCCCAAAGCTGTTCAGGGTTCATTTCACCCAATCCTTTGTAGCGCTGGATGTGCTGGCCTTTTTTAACTTCTTTCATCATCCATTCAAACGCTTCTTTGAAGGTACGGACAGGTTGTTGCCGTTCACCCATTTGCATGAATGAACCTTCGCCGAACATATCCGCAGTTTCTCCTGCATATTGGGCAATCTGCTTATAATCTTTGCCGTTGAAAAAAGTTGACTGCAATACAAACGTTTTCGTAATGCCATGCTGACGTTTATTAACAACGGCAGAAAAATCATTATCACCTTTATAATCCAGTTTAATTGAAAAGACACCGCCATTAGTGCTGTTATTCAACTGTTGTTCCATTTTGGCAAACCAGGCGGTAAGTTTCTGCTGATCCTGTTTATGTTCATCAGTAACAACGTCCATGTACGCCAACTGTTCCAGAAAACTTTCGTCGTAACGTCTGAATAAACGGTCTGTGATACTGGCTACACCAGTAAATTCTTTTGCCAGTTTTTCCAGCCCCTGACCTTGTATGGGCGGTGTACTTTCATCGGTAAATAGCTGCGCTTTATCAAGTGCCAGTTGAATGAGATATTCATTTAACCCAGCATCGTCTTTAACGTAATGCTCTTGTTTGCCTTTCTTAACCTTGTACAGCGGGGGTTGGGCAATATAGATATAGCCTTTTTCGATAATTTCAGGCAATTGGCGATAAAAAAACGTCAGTAATAAGGTGCGTATGTGTGAGCCATCGACATCGGCATCCGTCATGATAATGATGCGGTGATAACGTAATTTAGCGAGATTATATTCGTCTTTGCCTATGCCACAACCTAGTGCGGTTATTAATGTACCGACTTCTTCAGAAGAAATCATTTTGTCGAAACGGGCCCGTTCAACGTTAAGAATTTTCCCTTTCAATGGCAAAATAGCCTGTGTGCGACGGTCCCTGCCCTGTTTTGCAGAACCTCCCGCCGAGTCCCCTTCCACGAGAAACAATTCAGAAAGTGCCGGATCTTTTTCCTGGCAATCCGCCAGTTTTCCTGGTAACCCCGCGATGTCCAGCGTGGTTTTACGACGGGTCAGTTCACGCGCCTTACGCGCAGCTTCGCGTGCACGCGCCGCATCAATGATTTTACCGACAATCGCTTTAGCGAATGCAGGTTTTTCCAGCAGGAACTCCTGTAATTTTTCGTTCATCGTCGATTCAACCAAAGGCTTAATTTCTGATGAAACCAGCTTATCTTTGGTTTGGGATGAAAACTTGGGATCGGGTACTTTAACCGACAATACGGCTGTCAATCCTTCCCGTGCATCATCGCCTGTCGTCGTCACTTTTTCCTTTTTAGCCAGACCGCTGGATTCTATATATTGATTAACCGTCCGAGTCAATGCCCCCCTAAAGCCTGCCAGATGGCTACCGCCATCACGCTGCGGAATATTGTTGGTATAACAAAAAACGTTTTCCTGATAAGAATCATTCCATTGCATCGCAACCTCTACCGTGACACCTTCTTTTTCTGCAATAAAGTAAAAGACTTCCGGGAATAAAGGGACTTTGTTTTTATTGAGATGCACGACAAATGCACTAATACCACCTTCAAACTCGAAGACATCCTCCCTTTCGCTACGCTCATCTTGCAAACTGATGCGCACACCTGAATTTAGGAAAGATAATTCCCTGAGCCGTTTGGCAAGAATATCGTAATGGAACTCTACATCGGTAAAGGTTTTTGAACTTGGCTTAAAATTAATCAACGTCCCTGTGCCTATTGCAGAGCCTACTGCTTGCAGCGGTGCAGCCGGTTCTCCCATCAAATATTTTTGTTTGTAAAGCTGTCCATTCTTACGCACCTCCAGATTTAACTCTTCGGACAAAGCGTTAACAACGGATACACCTACACCATGCAAACCACCGGAAACCTTGTAGGCATTATCATCAAACTTTCCGCCAGCATGCAGCACCGTCATAATAACTTCGGCAGCCGATCGACCTTCTTCTTCATGAATATCAACAGGAATACCACGACCATCATCGGCAACAGTAACCGAGCCATTGGCATGAATAATAACCCTGACTTCTTTGCAGTAACCGGCCAACGCTTCATCAATCGAGTTATCAACCACCTCAAAAACCATGTGATGCAAGCCGGAACCGTCATCGGTATCGCCAATATACATACCTGGCCGTTTTCTTACCGCATCCAGTCCTTTTAAAACTTGAATATTCGAACTATCGTATTGATCGTTATTATTACTCTTATTGTTAGTCATATAAGCTCTTTGCGCTTCCTGTTGTTGCTGACTGTTCCACGTGGAACAGTCTTTATTTAAATATCAAAGGACGGTTTGATATGTCCATGTTCCACGTGGAACACTTTATATGTTGTTATCTGGCTTAAATCACCAAAATCAGTTAACTCAGTCGCTGTAATAAAAACCTGACAGGCCATTGCAGATAAATAATGGAGTAATTTTGCGCGATTATGACTATCCAGTTCTGCTGAGAAATCATCAATCAGGATGCAGGCAAGGTTATTATCTTCTTTAGCTAATAACTGGATTTGCGCCAATTTTAAACTCAGCACCATTAATTTTAATTGGCCGCGCGAAACAAAATCCTTCGCTAAACAGTTATTGACCGATAACAGAACGTCAGCGCGATGAGGGCCGTTGTGCGTAAAACCATAGCGCAGATCTTTTTCTAAATCTTGGGTTATAACCTGCTGTAATTCTTTGGAGGCTTCCCAGCCGAGTATCAGCGAAATATCTATTAAATTCATATTGAGAAACTGGCTGATAATCTCAATAAAAATAGGCTTAAACTTTTGTAAATACGCTACTCGACTGTTATTGACTATTGTACCGTAATACACAAACTCCTTATCCCAAACATTAAGCTGGTCAACCCGCCCAGTTTTTAATAAGGAATTGCGTTGCGCGAGCGCTTTTTTAAATTTACGCCATGCAATTAGAAAGTTTTTATCATCATTGAAGACACCCCAATCTAAAAATTCTCTTCTTACTTGAGCACCGGCATCGAGCAATTCATAACTTTTAGGGTGAATGAGTTGAAGTGGCAACGCATAAGCCAAATCAGACTTATGCTGCCCTGATTGCTGGTTGATTCGAATCTGCGCATTTTTACCATCCAGTTGAATACCTAAATGGCAATGTCTACCATCCGGTTGCAATGTCTGGGCAGAAACGATCAAATGATTTTGGTCTTGATTAATGACCGATTTAATTGAGGTGGAACGGAAAGATTTTGCCCTACCTAAAATAAAAATGGCTTCAATTAATGAACTTTTACCGCTGGCATTTTCCCCCACAATAAAATTGATTGCAGGGGAAGGGTTAATGGATTCCTTTTGAATATTCCTAACGTGGTAAATATCCAGCTTCAGCAAGCTCATAAAAACTGCTCATAACCTCATCGGCATCACGATAAATTTATATGCACAATCGTTGGGTTCATCAATAAAACAACTACTGGCATTACTTGCAATCGTCAATACGGCAAGTTCAGAATCCAGATTTGAAACAGCATCCAATAAATATTGTGCATTAAAGGCAATGGATAAGGACTCACCGGTATATTCGATAAACAGCTCTTCTTCCGCTTCATCATGTTCTGGATTATGCGTACTTATTTTTAAGCTGTCAGGATTGAAATCAAAGGTGACACCCTTGAATTTTTCATTGGATAAAATAGCAACGCGGGTGAGTGCTTCTTTCAGTAATTGCTTTTGAATATGGATTTGATTGAAAAAATCCTGCTGAAAAATTTTACTAAAATCAGGATATTTAGGATCCACCAGTTTTGCTGAAAAAATCAGGTTTTTAATAAATATTCTGATGTTGTTACTGGAGAATTCAACTTTTATATCAGCTTCAGGGTCATCCAATAATCGGCTAAGTTCCAAAACGCCTTTTCTTGGAAGAATAATTCTCGCTTCAAATCCAGTGCCTTGTTCCAACTGGTCTTCATAAATAGATAAGCGATGACCATCAGAAGCTACCAACTTCAATTTGCTGTTCGAAATGTTAAGCAGCAAACCGTTAAGATAGTAGCGGACATCCTGGTTTGCCATGCAAAAAATAGTTTTGTCTAAAGCCTTCTTTAATTTACCGGCATTGATAAAAAACTGATATTCAAAACACGATTCGGCAAATTCAGGATAATTTTCAGCAGGCAGGCAACTTAATGAAAAACGGCTACGGTTGGATAAGATTTTGACTTTATCATTCTGTTTCTCAAATTTTATTTCAGCACCAACAGGTAATAGTCGGCAAATGTCCAGAAATTTTCTGGCAGGCACTGTTATTGATCCTGCTGCGGAACTTGTGATATTAATTTTTGCGATGATTTGAATTTCAAGATCAGTACCTGTTAAAACCAGTTGATCACTATCGATCATCATTAATACATTGGCAAGTATTGGCATCGTTTGCCTTTTTTCTATCACACTGACACAAGTTTGTAGAGGCGTCAGGATTTCTTCTCTATTTATAATAAATTTCATATTCTTTGTTTTATTACTATTAGCCTAATGAAAATCTGTGGAAAAGCCAGTTAATTAATTATTATTCAACCACTTATATTAATTATAACATTGTTATGCAACTGTTAATAAATTGTGCGTAACTATTAAACATTAATATTCCCATTATTTATACACAGAAATACACCTATTAAATAGGTATGTTATTCACAAGGATATGCACTGCTTTGCGGGCTTTGAGAAGAATATTTTGTTGTTTTGTAACTACTCAGCCACCAAAAAGCTACCCGAAGCGTCCCAAGGGGATTGGACATGTAATTATCGATTTTCAAGATGGGGAGAATGACATAGAAGAATTTTGAGCAACCTTGGTAAAATCCAAGCTATGCAGGAATCTAAAAAATTGGCTACCGGTTGAGGCGGGACATGAAAGCGTTCAAGGTAGAAATTCAATATCTTGCCTCTCTATATGTCGAAGCATGAACACTTAAGTTTGCTCTTGTCCCGCTTTGCTAACCGGATTTTGCAGTTTAGGTATGATGTTGGATTGTTAAGTGGTATATGGCATTACCCCCCATCAAAGATCGAAATGGGCCGCCAGGCCGAAAATAATTTGATGGTTCACTGTTTCTGTATTGATAGTGCCGCCGCCCGTTAAGTCAGCTTCTACATCGGCGTAAGTCAATTTGTACTCCACAAATCCAGATATAAAATGGCAAATATCATAATTGACGCCCATCATGCCATTGACAGCTGGGCCTACACCCCATTGATATTCATAGGTCTGTATTCCGCCAATTGTCGCTTCGACGTGGGGAATGCTGAAACCGGGTGTGATTAAAAGTGTGGGGAATCCATAAAAATCCTACGCAGCCACTGCGGCAGACAAATTGTCCCAGTACCTTTCCCAATCACCATTAGCCCTCACAACACGCAGTGCCAGCATTGGCTGAACATTAGTCGCTTT
>JAUYEP010000384.1 GCA_030689765.1 Methylovulum sp. | reverse complement strand
TCGATAACGCGTATTGCATTGAAGACATGCACTTTATGCTGCAAAAAGAAGTTGTCGATAGGCTATGTTCGCCTCCGGGCAGCAAGCAATACGGCAGACTTAGCGTCATGATGCAGTATTATTGCGCCACCGAACACCTGTTCGATGTACCGCCAGAAAGTTTTGACCCTGCGCCTAAAGTGATGTCGGCAATGGTGCGTTTGATACCGCACCGCAAGCCGCCGGTTGAAGTCGAAGATGTCGCCAAACTTAACCGGGTCGTGACCGAAGCCTTCTCGCAGCGTCGTAAAACCCTGCGTAATTCATTGAAAAAACTCATCACCGAAGAGCAGATTGCCGCGTTAAACATAGACCCCACATTAAGGGCTGAAACCATTCCGCTCAGTGATTTTGCTAAATTGAGTTATCTGCTGTAGCTGCAACAAGCCCTCGGTGGATGCCATGACTGCCAGTCATCAAAGGACTGGCAGTCATCATGTTGCCGAAATGTGTCCCCATTCCTAATGACGGAGGATAGGGTAATCAAGCCGACGCATGTATTTAACGGGGTTTAGTTGAAATATGGGGATATTGCGCGAACAAAACAGGAATGGGGACGCTATTGCAGCGTCCCCAGTTTTTTAGTGTGTGGTAAGCCCGTGTTTTTGCATGCGGTAAAGCAAAGTGTCCCTGGAAACACCTAGCAGCCGGGCGGATTTACTGCGGTTGCCTTTGGTGCGGTCTAGGGCCTGATAAATCAAATCGGCTTCTAATGTATCGAGTTGCAAGCCCATTTCAGGCAGCGTAAAACCGGTCGGTCTGTTAGTGTTTTCACAAGAGCGGAATTCACTGGGAAGATTTTCCGGCTCAATCACCCTTCCTGATAATAATATGCTCAACCGTTCGCATAAATTGCGCAATTCACGGATATTCCCAGGCCATTTATAGGCTTTTAATGCTTTTAACGCCGATTTGCTGAATTGCGGCGCTGCTATTGAATGTGTTTCTGAGAATAGTTTCAGAAAATGTTTAATCAAATGTTCGACGTCTTCGGAACGCTTTGCCAGTGGCGGCAGTTCCAGGGGAACGACATTAAGCCTGAAATACAAATCTTGCCTGAATTCACCGGCGTCTATCTGTTTGTTCAGATCCGTGTTGGTTGCCGCAATAATGCGGACATTGACTTTGTAAGAAGTGGTCTCCCCAACGGGCAGATATTCACCAGAATCCAGAAAACGCAATAGTTTGCCCTGAATCGATAAGGGCAATGAATTGATTTCGTCAAGAAATAAGGTACCGCCGTCAGCCGCTTTAAAAATCCCTTGCGTATTGGCGTTTGCCCCGGTAAATGCCCCTTTTTTATGACCGAACAGTTCTGATTCAATTAATCCTTCGGGTAAGGCCGCGCAATTTAATGTGATAAATTTATTGTTGGCGCGGGTGCTGCTTTTTTGTATAGCGGTAGCGAGTATTTCTTTGCCAGTGCCTGTTTCGCCCTTAATAAGGATAGTGACATCCGTTGAAGCGGCTATTTTGGCGCTACGAATTAAGGAATCCAATGCCGGTGACTGGCCAATAATCGAATTAAAATGATCCATAGTACCTCTCAGTGTATTGTTAAGTGTGTTGTGATTGCCATAGGGTTAAGCCATGGCAAAGCCGCTAACAGCGCTAGGGCTATCATAAACAGACCGATGGCCTGCTTAAACCGCTGCATTCTGGAAAGCCTTGTTAATACCCCGTTCATTATACCCACGCCCATTACTGCCGGTAAAGTTCCCAAGCCAAAAGATAACATGGTAAGCGCACTTTTGCTGACATCGCCGGCGGTTGCGGCAAGCGCCAGCGCGGTATAGACCAGGCCGCAGGGCAACCAGCCCCAGACCATGCCAAACAGATACGCTTGTGTGCGGCTCTTCACCGGAATAAGTTTGCGGCCGAAAGGTTCTATTTTTTTCCAGAAGTGCATGCCCGCTTTTTCAATATAGGCAAAACGGGGAAACCAGCCTGCTATGTACAATCCAGCGCTCGCCATAATGACGGCGGACAGGAGCTGTAATAGCCGGTATCCGTATCCACCCACCTGCATCATCACGATTGACTGGATAATCCCCACTAATGCGCCGGCCAATGTGTAGCTGGTAATGCGTCCAAAGTTGTAATTGAATACGAAGGGCAGCAACCGGGCTTTTTTGTTGCGTATTTCGGGGCTGAGACTTAACGTGAGCGTTCCGATAATGGAGCCGCACATGCCTATGCAATGCAGGCTACTGGCTAGTCCCATCGCAAAGGCAACCAGATAAGATGTGGTAAAAGCAGGATCAAACGGCATAAGCTATCCGCGTTGCTACAATGAGTGCATACCGCATGATGGTCATTTACTGGGTTGAATGGGCGTGAATACGCCAAGAATTTGCGACTGGATTTTTTCAGCCATTGCCTTGCGGTTTTCGGCATCGCGAATGGGGCGTCCGATGACAATATAATCCGCGCCATTTTCGAACGCCGTTTCGACACTGACGACCCGTTTCTGATCATCTTCTTCACGGTTATCTACCGGCCTTATGCCCGGCGTAATGACTAATAGCTTATGATCCAGATGTTCCCGGAGCATCTGGACTTCAAGCCCAGATGAAACAATGCCGTCGCAGCCAATTTGTAAGGCGCGTTTGGCACGCGATAAGACCAGCTCGCGGACATCGCATTTAAACCCCAAATCATCAAGATCGCCGCGATCAAGGCTGGTTAATGCAGTCACCGCCAATACTTTCAGGTCGCCTTTTTCTTTGGCGGCGGCTTCCATAACCGCATCATTGCCATGGATAGTGGCAAGATCAACGCCTTTGCCGCTTAAGGCCTTAATGGCCCGCCCTACCGTGGCAGGCACATCAAAAAATTTCAAATCAACAAACACTTTTTTATTGTGTTGTTTTAACCATTCAATAAAACCGAAATAATCGCCGGACATGAACAATTCCATGCCAACTTTATAAAAGATAACTGAATCGGCGAGTTCTTCCACCAGTGCCTGGGCTTCAGGAATGCTGGGAACATCGAGCGCCATGATTAAGCGTTCACGGACGGGGATAGGTTTGTTTGAGACGAATGGTTGCGGCATGATAGTGACGAGGTTAAGGGAATGTTATTTAAGCACAAAGTTTTATTCGGTGGCCAAACCATCTTTTGTCCAGGCCATAAGGCCACCGCTCAGATTGTATACTTGAGTGAACCCTGCTAATTTCAATACTTCCAATGCTTGTGCGGAACGTTTGCCGCTACGGCATTGGGTGATGACCGTGCTGTCCTTATAGCCCTTGAGCTCAGGTAGCCTTTCATTTAACTGGCCCAAAGGGATATGGATAGCGTCAGGGATATGCTGTTCCTGCCATTCATTGTCTTCACGGACATCGATAATGGTTGCTTTTTTTGCAGACTGCATGGCTGCGGCTTCTTTGGGGGCCACAGACTGGATATTGTCTGGGCCAGCCCAAGCAACAGCAATAACTAGCCACAGAAAAAGGCCGATGCTAAACCCTATTTGGCAATGCCTTGACTTTATACGCATTTCATATCCCCCTAAAGATACGGTAAAAGGCGCATATCTTACCGGAACTTGTATTAGCGGTGAATGTTAAAATGTGCATATTTAAAAATTACATTCAACTATGAACTCAACACTGATTCAAATGACCTTGCTGATGGCATGCGGCGCCGGTTGGCGGCTATTAACGCCTGCCGGATTGGCGGCGGAGCAGACCCGGATGGTTTTAACAACCGTTGTGTATTATTTGCTGCTGCCTGCGATGGTGTTGGAGGTTTTATGGACGGCGGATATTGGGCTGCAATCATTTGAATACACCCTGCTCGGTGTAGGCAGCATTGCTTTCGCGTTGGTTTGCACTGGGCTACTGGGCCTATTTTTCCGGTTTGAACCTAAACGCATGGGTGCCATGATGCTGGCGGCTGCGTTCCCTAATGTCACTTATTTGGGGTTGCCTGTATTGGAGCAAACCTTCGGCAGTTGGTCGCGGTCAGTCGTCATACAACTGGATTTGTTTGCAGCATCGCCTATTTTGTTTACGGTTGGCATCCTGCTGGCGCGGCATTACGGCGACGAAGGCGAAGAAAAGCCCCGTTCGATATGGTCATCCCTTAATGCACCGCCGTTTTGGGCGGCGGCTGTTGCAATCATCCTCAACCAAAACCATATTGTTGCGCCAGACTGGCTGTCGGGTGTGTTGCAAAAACTATCTGTTACGGTGGTGCCGTTGATGCTGTTTTCGTTGGGGCTGGCATTAAATTGGCGGGCAATCACGTTACGCAATGTGCCGTATGTGATTCCTGTTATCCTGATAAAAATGGCGGTGATGCCTTTGTCCGCGCTGTTTTTGGCGGGTTATTTGACGATTGATGATAGCCACAAGGCGGCCGCTGTGCTTGATTTGGCGATGCCCAGCATGGTGTTGGGCATTGTTTTTTGCGACCGTTACCGGCTAGATAGTGCGCTTTACGCGATGACGGTTACCGTAACGACGGCTTTAAGCCTGATAGCATTACCGTTTTGGCATGGTGTTGTCGCCCATTATCAATGGTGATTATTGATTCTTGTCTGCGTTGCCTTGTCGTGGCTGGAATCTGGCACGAATCAGCGAGGTGGACACGGTAACCAATAACGCCGCCAATGAAAATTCCAGCAACAGAAACGAAGCTATTTTGAAATAAGCAAACACCGGGTCAACAAACCTAACCAGCCAGCCGCCTGCCTCATCCGCTAAAGCCGAGAGGTACGTCAGGCCGCTTAACCAGATTTTCAACCGTATTGAAAACTGGGTCATCAGCATTAAATGGGTCAATGTCACAATCAGCATGCCCATGGCAAACAAATGAAAATGTGATACTTCCAACATGCCCTGATAACTGCGCGGTTGCGTAAATTGTTCTTCAGAGCCTAAATAATAAGCAACAACCGAACCTGGCGTCAGATCCATGTGGTGGAAATACATCAGCGCGTTACTCAGCCACAATAACGCGACATAGCCTAGAAACATCAATACCAGTGCGTTTAGCAAGGATTTGCGCTGTTGTTCGCCAGTAAGAAAATACCGCATCAATTGCCGCCCTTGTTTTTTATCATCACTTGATAAACCGCCATGACTTTACGGATGCTGGTTAACGCGGAGCGTGTGCTGAGTGTTGCGCCGCTGATGCCGTCCACGCCCTTGTTAAAATCCATTTCGGCGAGGGGGCGTTTAATCAGCGTGTCATACCAGCGTTGAGGCGGCAGATATTCGGGCGGCTCGTGAAAAGCGAGCGTGTAAACGTTACGCAATTCACCTTCTGGCGTCAGGACTATCATCAAGGTTTCGGGTTTGGTGCGGACGGTACTGGTTTCAATCGCGGCGTACCCTAAGATTTTTTGTTGTTCCTTGCCGACATAAAAAGTAAACAGGCCGGACTCCAGCTTGGTTCTGGCAAGTTCCTGAATTTTGGCGGATTCGCTGTCATCAGGAAATAGCGATGACGACGCTACCGGCGTGTCTTTACCAAATGCCAGCTCCATCGCTTCATTTTTGCTGTAAAAAATGGTGGCGAAACTCGCCGATACTATGCTGAACAACGTAATCAACAGCATGAGTTGAATAGTTTTCATGGTGCGCCTTTAATGGTTTTCAAACAGGCGTGGAACCCAATTATCCGACAAAATATCTTCAACTAGCCAAGGGCATTTTTCAGGAAATTTTTCGTAAGAAACCCCCGTTTCTTTTGTCGTAGCGTCACGCGCATCATCCCATGCGTCCGCCCACCATTCAGAATCCTTTAAGCAATGGTTTAAACTTGGCGTTTTATTTAAACGACGTTTAATACGTTCTCTTTGTGTCTTTATTGTCGCCTGCCAGCTTGCACCTTGACGTGCGGGTTGGTATTGCCATTTAAGAAGATGACAAAGCAGCACAGCCATACGGTTTGCCAGTTCACGTTGTTCACTTTTACCCACGTCTTCTATCTCCTCAGCAAGGTGTTCAATGTCCAGCAATTCAAACTTTTTATGACGAATTAGCCACGCTTGTTCGTTAGCCCAAGCAACAATATCTTGTTCATAATTAACGGTTGTCATCGTTATTCCTTCTCTTAATTTTAGATAAAACAAAAACGCCAACCAGACGACCTGTAACTAGGTCGTCTGGCTGGCGTTTGCTAGCCAACTTGGTGTTTAATCATACTACAGCGGCTAACGATTCTCTTCGTGTTAGAAAATAAAACCAAAGCCTAGATTGAAGTCATCAGGCACATCGCCTTTCTTGGCAGTGAAATTACGGTAATCGGCTTTGATAACAACGTTTGGGATCGGTTTATATTGCAAGCCCACTTGATAAATCTGTTTATCTTTTGTGTCGTCATCAGCGTAACCGACTGGCGCACTGGCAAGGGTGTCGAATTGTTCATAACGGAAAAACGGCGCTAAATATTGCGTGGTTGTAGGCAGCAATAGCGGCAATACGTCATAACCGACTTCGGCGTACCAACCATAATTTTCCGAACCGATAGTTTTACCGCTAGCCGCGCTAAGCACACCCGCATCATCAATATGTCCATAAGAACCCAATGCCCGCAATTCCAGCCCGCGATGTTTCCATTGCAGATGGCCTTCATAAAGCTGCGTGAAGACATCCACTTTTCTACCACCGTAGGCCTGATCCTGCCCTGAATTGCCGAGGTATGTAGAACCCCCAACCGAAAGGCCTGGTAGGTAGCCAGGCGTATAATCCATGCGCGCGACATAACCGAAATCTTCAGCGCTCGCTTTACTGCCGCTTTGCCGACCATCCCTGATGCCGCTTGAACTGAAGTCTGCGGCGTTTAAGCCATTGACGATATAAGCCGTATAAGTCAGATCAGGGGTAATCTGGCCAAATAGACCGATACCAATTTCGCGCCAGGTGCTGGGAATAATGCGACGCTCGACTTCTGGACGGTTATTGCCGAAATAAAACGGCGGTTCATGAATCTGGTTGATAAAGCCCATAGGCATTAACACCATACCCGCCCTGATATTGGCGAGCGGGTCAATGAAAAAATCCAAAGCCGCAAATTCTACCGACACTTCGCCTTTTTCTTCCGAACCTTCTCCGGTAGTCGCATGTTCAAATTCAAGTTCACTGTTGAAAAGAATGCGGTCGGTAAATTTATAACCGGTATACAAAACCAGCCTTTCCAGGTCAGCATTATTTTTACCGGTACCTTTATCATCTGTGATGGCCTGGTAATTACCCTCGCCATAACCGCCAATTGATAATCCTCTGCCGACCTGATACACCTTGGATGCGGCAGGGCCTAAGCCGTAAGCGCTTTTATATTTGGCTTCCTCAGGAATTGCCAGATTGGTGCGTAATTTTTCCACTTCTTCGCTCAATACGTCGGTTTTGCGCTCCAGTTTTTTTACGTCTCCGGTTGCCGTTGTATTTTGAGTTGTTGCGGACACAGCGGGTATTGCCGATTTCATCTCGTCAATCTGCTTTTGCTGTACCTGGATAATTTTCCACATATCCTCCATCGTTTGGGGTTTTTCCAGCGCATTTACCGGGGTGTTTAAGGTCACCAACGAGGTCGCCAGCATGCTGGTGGATAAAAACAGTTTACGGTTAATTTTCATAGTCATAGCCTCTAATTAATTTGCTTGGACAAACTATACTGCAAAAACACACTTAAATGCAAATGATTCTTATTTGATGGGGGATTCGAGATAATACGTAACCTTTAGTTTCCAGCATCCTCCAGTTCGCCAGAAATGCCGGCAAGGATTCCTGTCCAGATATAATACCCGTCCGTTAGGATTTAGAGGTTACCTCAGATGTTGGCTTCTGGTATATTCGGATTCTGGCGAACTAGAAGGTGCTGCACTGACTTAAGAGACTGTGAAAGTATTCAATATAAAGCTGATAACCACGAAGGACACGAAGAGCACGAAGTTTTAATATATTGATATAACTGATTATTTTCTTCGTGTCCTTCGTGATCTTCGTGGTGAATAATGTATATTCACGAATAC
>JAUYEP010000369.1 GCA_030689765.1 Methylovulum sp. | reverse complement strand
ACGGACAGGTCGAAGTGCAACGGGTAAAGACCGTGCAATTGGAAAATCAAAACCGCCTGTTGCAAAGCCGTGTCGATAAATTGCAGGTCGAGCGTGATGAATTGTCAGCGGGTGATTTGCAAAACGAGATCGATACGCTGGATGGCAGTATCGAAATGCTCGAAGAGCAGCGTGAGGTGCTTTATAGCCAGTTTGAAGCTTTGCAGCAGCATATTCGTGAACAGCGGCAACAGATCAAACACTGTCATGACGAACTGCATAAACATCGCTCGGAATTGCAACACGTTAAAGGCAAAATCACCTCGCTGGATTTATTGCAGCAACATGCGATGGGTAAGGATAACAAGCATCTGCAAGCGTGGTTGGTCGCGGTCAAGCTGGATAATAACCCACGTTTGGCAGAGTTTTTGGAAGTTGAAACCGGTTGGGATAGGGCGGTTGAAACGGTGCTGGACAGCTATCTGGAAGCGGTCTGTGTCGATAGCATCGGGCCGCTCATGCTGGGTTTGCAGGATTTAACGGACGAATCGCTGATTTTGTTTGAAAGCGGTAAGGCGGCTTCGCCGATGGCGGTTTGCTATCGCGAAACCACCCTACAACCCTTGCTGGATAAGGTTTCTTCAGCGTGGCAACTAAAGCCATTGCTGGCAGGCATTTATTGTGCTGACGACTATGCCACCGCCCGGCAAGTATCCGCCCAGCTTAAGGATAATGAATCTGTCATTACGCCGGATGGCACTTGGTTTGGTTCAAACTGGTTAAAAATCAGCCGGATTAAAGACAGTAAAACGGGTGTGTTGCAACGTGAAAAAGACACCCGTTTGCTAAAGCAGCGGCAGAACGAGTTGCAATCAGCTATTGATCTGTTGGAAGGACAGATTGAACACGCGGAAGCGGATTTGAAAGCAGCCGAATATCAGCGGGAATCATTGCAGCAGCAGCACAATAGCTTAGGCTCTGAATTATCGCTTAAAAATGCACAATTCAGCGCACAGTCGGCGCGGTTGGAGCAGCAGCAACGCCGTTGGACGCAAATCAGCAATGAACTCGACGATATTGGCGATGAGCTGGCTGAAAATAGCGAAACCATCGCCCAGGCGCGGTGGTTACTGGATGAGGCGGAACAAATTATCGCCGAGCAGGAGCAACAAAAGCAGCGTCTGGAGGATGAAAACTTACAGCTGCAAGCGGAACATCAGCATATCGAATTTGCGGTTAATGAATCTAGGCAACAGGTTTATAGCATTAAGGCGAAAATTGACAACTTGCGCTCGTCTGAACAAACGACCGGCAAACAGATCATGCGCTTGCAAAGCCAACAGGCGTTGGCGATTGAACGTATTGCGGCACTGGAAAATAAATTGCAGCAAACGCTTGCGCCGCTGGCGGATGAAAAAAACCGGTTGGAACTAATGCGTACCGATAAAACCCAGTTGGAAGCCCGTTTAAAAGAACAACGTCGGCTCCAGGACGATAGCGAAGCGGCAATAACGCATTCCCAGGAAGAACACACCCGCGTACAGCGGTCGCTAAACAGCCAGAAAGAAGCATTGGATACGTTGCGCTTTGAATTGCAGGAAAGTAATGTGAGGCAGCAAACCGTCAACGAGCAACTTAAAGAAATCGATGCCGAGGCTGAAACTGTGCTGAAACAGTTGCCCAAACATGCCGACGAAGCGCACTGGAAAAAAACCGTGGATGATTTATTCGGGCAAATTGAGCGGCTGGGTACAATCAACCTGACGGCACTTGAAGATTATAAGGCGCAAGCTGAACGGATGCGGTTTCTTGATGAACAACATGCCGATTTGATTGCCGCATTGCAAACGCTGGATCAGGCCATCAGTAAAATTGATAAAGAAAGCCGGTTACGTTTTAAGGAAACATTCGATAAAATAAACAGCGGCTTGCAAGAAAAATTCCCCAAATTGTTTGGCGGTGGGCAAGCGTATCTGGAATTGACAGAACAGGATTTGCTGGAATCGGGTGTCAATATAATTGCCAGACCCCCAGGCAAACGCAACAGTTCTATCCATTTGCTGTCGGGCGGCGAGAAAGCGCTCACTGCCGTGGCGCTGGTGTTTTCAATCTTTGAGCTGAACCCCGCGCCTTTTTGTTTGTTAGATGAGGTCGATGCGCCGTTAGATGACGCTAATGTCGGGCGGTTTTCAAAAATGGTGGAAGAAATGTCGGCATCGGTGCAATTTTTATATATTTCACATAACAAGGTTACAATAGAAATCGCAAAACAGTTGGCGGGCGTGACGATGAAAGAGCCGGGCGTGTCCCGAATGGTCGCAGTTGATATTGAAGAAGCAGTGAGTCTGGCGGAAATCTAATGGATAAAGAATTATTAAGAGTAGTGATTATTGCAACCGGTTTGCTTGTCATCATGGGCATGCTGGTCTGGCATTTTTTAAAAAATAAAAAATTCTCGCAAGACATGGGATTTTTTGCTGATCAAGATTATGCCGGCAACATTAATGAACCGCTGGTTGTGGATGATGATTTTGACGGGAGCGATGACTTTGATGTAAAGCCGGTGGCAAAATCAGCCGGTCAGTTGTCAGGTAACGTTGACAGCGACTTTGAATTTTATGATGAAACGGCTGAACCGCCACCGCGTTTTGTGGTGCCGGATATTATTCAATTCAGTGTCATCTCAAAATCAGCGGAAGGTTTTAATGGTCTCGAATTGCTTAAAGCCTTTCAGATTGCCCAATTGGAATATGGCAACCTGAAAATATTTGAGCGTCTGGATGCTAATCGTCTGGTAGATTTTGGCGTAGCCTGCATGATCGAACCAGGCACTTTCCCCAGCAGTGGATTGGAAGGCTTTCACTGTCCGGGCGTGGTGTTTTTTATGCAGCCTGGCGTATTGGAAGATGCACGGAAAGTGTTTGATGATTTTCTTGAAGCAGTCAACAGCCTGGTCATGGAATTGGATGGCGAAGTTTTGGATCATGATAGAAAGCCGCTGACCGTTGCAACCATCCAATTGATCCGGCAAAGTTTGTAAACCTATCCAGGGTAACTAAGTAGCCGATCAAAAATCTTTTAACATTTTTTATTTATGTCTAGTGGGTATCCACCACGAAGGGCGCGAAGAATACGAAGAAAATATTTAACTTCGTGGTAAATAAAGAGGGCAAATGGTTTTTTCACTTGGTTAAAAATTCTTGGTTACTAACTTAGCAATCATGCAGAAACGCTATAACGACCTCGTCGCCAGTATTAACCAGTGGGATTATGAGTATTATGTGCTCGATAATCCCACGGTTTCCGATGCCCAATATGATCAGAGTTTCCGCGAATTACTGGCGATAGAAGCTGGGCATCCTGAGTTAACCTCACCTGAATCCCCTTCCCAGCGGGTCGGCGCAAAGCCTATCAATGAATTCCAAAAAATTGGGCATAGCGTAAAAATGCTGTCTCTGGCGAATGCGTTTTCTTTGGAAGAAACCTACAGTTTCTTTGAAAAAGCGGCTAAAGAATTGGATAGAAGCCCTGAATCCTTAACGCTTTTCAGTGAACCCAAGCTGGATGGCCTGGCTATTTCAATACATTATGATCATGGCCTGTTCAGTTATGCGGCCACGCGCGGCGACGGGCAGGTAGGTGAAGATGTCAGCCACAACATCAAAACCATTAAATCCGTGCCGCTGAAACTGGCAAGCAACCCTCCCCCTAAAAAACTCGATGTGCGTGGCGAGGTCTTTATGCCTAAGGCGGCCTTTGAAAAGCTGAACCTTGTGGCGCAACAAAACGACAGCAAGCGCTTTGTCAATCCCAGAAATGCAGCCGCCGGAACCATCAGGCAAATGAACCCTAAAATTGCCGCCGAGCGTGATTTGCAATTTATCCCTTATGGTATCGGCGAATATGAAGGCGATACCGAGTTTAAAACCCATTCACAAATCATCGCTTATTTAGCCGCGTCAGGGTTTAGAAAAAATCTGCATTGTTATGAGTTTTCAGGCAGTTATGATGCGTTTGCAAAAAACTATCGCATCATGGAACAGGCACGGGCAAAACTACCGATGGAAATTGATGGCATTGTTTACAAAATCAATGAGCTGGCCTTGCAAACCACTTTAGGATTTATTGCCCGTTCGCCCTTGTGGGCGGTTGCCAGAAAATTTCCGCCGCAACAAGTGGTCACCCAATTGCTGGCGGTGGATTTTCAAGTGGGGCGCACGGGGGTTTTAACGCCGGTAGCACGCTTGGCGCCGGTATTTGTCGGTGGCGTCACCGTGAGTAATGCCACATTGCACAATAGGGATGAAATTGAAAGGTTGGGCTTGTGCATCGGTGACGACATAGAAATTCACCGGGCAGGGGATGTGATCCCCAAAGTGGTTAAAGTGGTTACGCAAGGGACTGACAGAAAGCCAATCATCATGCCTGGGCGTTGCCCTGTTTGTGATGCCGCCATTGAAAGGGCCGTGGGGCAAGCCGCTTTCCGTTGCACCGGCGGTTTAAGCTGCGCTGCACAAGCGGCGGAACATATCCGTCATTATGCTTCGCGTAAATTTATGAATATCACTAATCTGGGCAGCAAACTGATAGAGCTGCTGTACAGTAAAGGCTCCATTAAATCGATTGCCGATATTTATACGCTTAAGCTGTGTGATATTGCTGATCTGGAAGGCCACGGCGAGAAAAGCGCGCAAAATGTACTCGATTCTATTGAGGCATCTAAAACGACCAAGCTAGGCACTTTCATCGGTGCATTGGGCATACCTGAGGTCGGGGAGGAAGGCGCGAAAGCTATCGCCCGACATTTTAAAAATTACCCTGCCATTGTTGCCGCATCGGTGGATGACATCATGCAAGTGCCGGATATTGGGCCGGTCATGGCTAAAAATGTTGTCGATTTTTTTAATGACGCAAAAAATAGGGCCGTTATTGCAAAAATTATTGCTGCCGGCGTCACTTGGCAAGACGGGCAGGGTGAAGCGGCCCAAGAGAAGGTTCTTGCCGGACAAACCTGGGTTTTAACCGGCACATTGTCGATGCCGCGTAACGGGGCGAAGGCGATACTTGAGCGTTTAGGCGCGAAAGTGGCGGGTTCGGTTTCTAAAAAAACCAGCTGTGTCGTGGCGGGCCAGGATGCCGGCTCCAAGTTGGATAAGGCTGAATCATTAGGCGTTAAGATAATCGACGAGGCGGCGTTTTTGCGGATGTTTGTTGATGTGGCCAAGTAGCGTGGGCATCTGTTCTTGTGCCCACGCATAACGCTGTTATGCTGATTTTCTGCGAGCCACGATGACGCCATCGCGGATCGGATTGATAAAAGCATCAAACTCCGGGTCATTAAAAATCAGTTGGTTATGTTCAATCACTGCTTCAGTCCAGCCTGGGAAAACATCAACATAGTCCTCAACGGCGACCCGTCCACGCCAAAGCACATTATCCGCAATATAAAGCCCACCAGGTCGAATCCTGTCTTTTGCCATCAGCCAGATTTCAGGATAATCAATCTTATCGACATCGTTATAGCAGATGTCAAAATAACCGTCAGTTGCTGTAAAAATATCCTGAGCCATGCCTGCCCTGAAATCTATCCTGTTCCACAAATTAGCGGCAGTCAGGTAATGCTCGGCTTTTTCTTTGTTGAGAAGATCAGCCTCCGTGCAAATAACCTGTCCTTTCCCGCCTACCGCTTTTGCAAACCAGTAGGCGGAATAACCATAACCACTGCCGAATTCAAATATGCGTTCAGCATTCGCTGTCTTTGCCAGCGTTTCCAGAAAAACACCGACTAAACGGCCGATGATAGGAAAGTTATTTTTCTCTGCCAAGTCTTCCATCTCAGTTAACACCGCATGATCGGTTTGTCGTAACAAACTGAGCAGATAGCCCTCAATCGCGGGATTAACCGGAATTAACGCTGAGGGATTCAAAACAGTTGGGGATTGTAGTTTATCGGACATAATTTGTTCCTCGTTAGTCGTATTGATCTGGCCTTTAGAGTGTCGAAGTTGACCGCGTGAGTCAACTATATAATGTGGGTGCTGAACGATTTTCCAGCTATCCATTATTAAATCGAGTAAAGTTTTTGCTCAAATTGCCGCTACAAACCTGCGAATGCTTTGAGTTGGAGCCATGTGTTAAAGTGAATCCATGTGTTAAATAACAGTGAGGATAGTTCAATGAATGCTGTAACAGCTATGAAACAATATCAACAAATCAGTATTCAAAGCGGGATAATGGACGCATCACCCCACCGTCTCGTGCAAATGCTGATGGAAGGTTTTTTGGAACGGATTGCTATTGCAAAGGGCAATATATTGCGCAAGGAAATCGCCAAGAAGGGTGAAAATATCAGCAGGGCGATTACTATAGTCAATGGGTTGCAAGCCTCGCTGAACAAAGAAGCCGGCGGTGAGATTGCCGAAAACCTAAGCAATCTTTATGACTATATGTCGCTTCGTTTGGTCATTGCAAACAGCAGCAATGATGAAACTGTTTTAGATGAGATCGCCGGTTTGATGCTGGAAATTAAAACGGGATGGGATAACATGCCCGATGAGTTTAAAAATTAGCATCGCAGCTGTACCCCCAACAAAATTCCAGATAGAGGCTGCTAACGGTTCGCCCTAATGGGATAGCTATCAAACAATCATCGGGTTTTCAAAAATGACTGGGCTTCAGCAATTAATAACCATGAGCCGCCTTATGCTTGATAAGGCTCAAGAGGATTCTTGGGACGAAGTGTTTGCGCTGGAAGAGAAACGACGCGAATTAATAAGCGTGTTTTTTTTAGAGCCCGCCCAACAGAAAATCACTAAGGTTGTTTCTGATGGCATTCAGGAAATGATTGCGATAGATAATGAAATCATGGCATTAGGCACACTAAAAAAGTTGGGGCTAGGGCATGCCTTGCAAAAGATGGATCAGGGTAAAAAAGCCGTTAAGGCCTATACTTCATAGTCCGCACAAAACTCATTTGATCCGTAAAAATACACTCTCCCCAGCGGCTTATCTTATATTCCCACGACAAACGTCATCATCAGTATTGACAACATCTACGATTTATTCATAATCAATCCCTTACGCTATCGCGGAACAACAAACCACAACAGGAAACCCATTATGAAAAATTTAAAAATCAGTATTGCTTTAACCAGCGGAGTCTTGCTTGTCGCGTGTGCTAGCCAAACAGGATGGACGCCGACTGTCGATTCATACAATGATCCTAATGCTTATCGGATTAACCAGGATATGGCCGAATGCAGACAGCTTGCCGGGAGCGCCTCTGGTGGAACCGCTAAAGAAGCGGCTATAGGCGCAGGTGTAGGCGGTTTAGTAGGTGCAGCGGGTGGGGCGGTTGTCGGTGCATTTACCGGAAACCCTGGCACCGGTGCAGCGATAGGCGCAGCAGCTGGCGGTTTTGGCGGCGCAGCCAAGCAAGGTTTTGGCGCTGAAGATAAGTACAAAAATTCTTATAACAACTGTATGAGTGGCCGTGGTCACCGTGTTATCCGATAAGCCCTGTTAAAACACTTCCTAGTAACCTCGGCTTCGACAATTGAAGCCGAGGCCATCAGAACAACGATCCCATCCTTTATAAGACATCTTAATATTCCTATCCCTTAAATATTGATTGATCTTGCTGCCCTGCTTAGAAATGTGCATGGCACACTTCCACAAAAATGCAAATGCACACCTTGGCTTATGTCTGTTCCTTACTGAAAGTGTTCCGGACAAATTCGCTCATCTTATACTTCGACTTCTTGTTATGAAATTTAACTTACTTAATACGGACGGTCACGCCCGACGTGGACGGCTTACTTTTGCGCGTGGCGAGGTTGAAACGCCTATTTTTATGCCCGTTGGCACTTACGGCGCGGTCAAATCGCTAACACCGGAAGATTTAGTCAGTATCGGTGCGCAAATTATCCTCGGTAACACCTTTCATTTAATGTTGCGCCCAAGCACTGCTGTCATTAAAGCGCATGGCGATTTGCATGATTTTATGCACTGGCAGAAACCTATCTTGACCGATTCTGGCGGCTTTCAGGTGTTCAGCTTAGGCGCATTAAGAAAAATCACCGAACAAGGTGTGGCTTTTCAGTCGCCGATTAATGGCGCCAAAATTTTTATGGGGCCCGAAGAATCCATGCAAGTGCAGCGTGAGCTAGGTTCGGACATTGTCATGATTTTTGACGAGTGCACACCGTATCCGGCAACCGTGCAAGAGGCTGCCGATTCGATGCGCCTGTCGCTACGCTGGGCGATGCGCAGTAAACAAGCGCATGATGATAATCCGAACGCATTGTTTGGCATTGTGCAAGGTGGGATGTATGAGCATCTGCGTCAAGAATCGATCAATGGCTTGGTCGACATTGGTTTTGACGGCTACGCCATCGGCGGTTTGTCAGTTGGCGAACCTAAAGATGAAATGATGGCGACGCTAGAGGCTATACATACCAAAATGCCGGTAGATAAGCCGCGCTATTTAATGGGTGTCGGCACACCGGAAGATTTGGTTGAATCCGTGCTGCGGGGCATTGATATGTTTGATTGCGTAATGCCGACGCGTAACGCCCGCAACGGACACCTGTTTACCCGTTTTGGCGTGGTGAAAATCCGCAACAATCAATATGAGTTTGACAATCGCCCGCTGGATGAAGAATGCGGCTGCTACACTTGCCAGAATTATTCCCGCGCTTATTTGCGGCATTTGGACAAATGCAAGGAAATGCTCGGCTCCAGGCTCAACACAATACACAATCTCTATTATTATCTGAACCTGATGCAAGGCCTACGCGATGCGATTGAAAAGCAACAGCTAGACGCGTTTGTCAAAGCATTTTATCGTCAACGCGAACCTGAAAATCGCCCCATGCAAGTTATGGGTCTACCGGCTTAAGCTGGGACGGATTGGACAGTTAACAACGTTGCAAGACAAAGTAGCGGTGCTCTGTGATATACGCCAAACCTGTCCTTAACGAGCCTAAGGGATAGGCCAGCCCAACATGGAGCTGAAGTGACTGAATACCCACACAGGGCACTAGAAAAGAGTCCGCGATCAACCTTTAAGCCAACGGCAGGGCGGGATCAATGCTAATAACGGTCTATCAGTGGTCATGCAATGTCATCAGCGGGCATTTTACTATCGGCCGTTTATGCGGATAAGGCGACCGTTGTAGATGAAGTCGAACAGCTGTTGCTGTGTTTACTGGATAAGGAATATACACGTCTTGACCACGCAACCAACACCGTATTGGCCTATGTTTGGAACGCGTATAAGGATGAAGTGTTCAGGCAACTCAAAATTCTACAGGAACCCTTTGGCATCAACCGATATTATTTATGCCCTTTGGGTACACTGATGGCTGAGATGCTTATGAAAGCCATCTGGAGGCCAACAAACACGAAGCCAGCAAACGTAACATCAAAAAAATAGAACGCAAAAACTTGCTACCGACTGGCGCAGCGCTTGATATGTGCAAGCTGTAGACGGCGATGCAGGCCTCCTAGGACTAACGGCTCCGCTCAAGTCGAATTGAAAAGCTTCGCCCAAACGGAATTTAAGCGGCACAAAAGCCTGTGGCTCTATAACCCGCTTGCCAACGTTACCAATGAAAGGTGTGGCAAACGGTTCGACAAACTGACCGGCATCGTATTGTCAGGGCATCGCCAACCGCTGTCAGTCTAGGTGCTAAGGATTTGGCTAAAAATAACTTCCCGAAATTAGCGTTCTTGAAAGGATAGCCCACTAATTCCAGCCGGGAAGGAGATCATCAAACAGGATCGTCATGGTTTTGAGGAAATCTG
>JAUYEP010000367.1 GCA_030689765.1 Methylovulum sp. | reverse complement strand
TCACGTTATTTCATACAGATAACTGCTGTTTCAAGCCAGATTTTGTGATAGAAAAACCTAAAAATATAGCAATTATCTGCAAGGAATGTCATATAACACATTGTTTTAAAATCAATTAAAGTTGTGTAGATACTTATGCTCTGGGAGACGGAGGAACTGACCATAGCAAGATGGCTTCTGCCCTTGGGCGGCATCTGCCGGCTCATGTGGTTTCCATCGAGATGTTGGCGACAAAAAATGAACCACATGAAATTTCGATTGAGCACGCGCTGAACGTGGCGGTTCAACATTACCGCAGCAGACAGGCTATATGATAAATCGCATTTTCACAAAAATTCCGCCCATTGCTTTGATGAATTGGGTAATCATACTTTTTTGGATGGGTTGGGCAATATTTCATTCCCTGTATGAAGCGATAAATATTCCTACTATTCATTGGGACGGAGCGTTCCAGACTTCAAGTGCTCTGTATCGGCTTGACGAAGGGCAATTTCCTGGTAAAGATTTTTACCCTTATTTAGGCGTGGGGCCGCTATATGTCCTTTATCCTATATTTAAGGCTCTCGGATCAGATATTTCGTCAAGTATCTTTTCTTCATACTTTGCAGTCGCTGTTGTTGCAATGCTGTCAAGCGCTTTCATTTGGCACATGGTTTGGCAACCGAAATCTTTTATAACTTCAGTGGCTGCCGGCAGTGCACTATTTTTTCTTATTATTTTGATTGTTAAAGTAACTGGAGCATTTAATCTATCGTTTACGTTACTTAATTATGACGCAATTGGACTAACTCCAGGCCACTCCCTCCGGTCGTTGCGATCTTTTGCACCCTGTCTTACGGCAATTATTTTTTATTTTTTCGTATTAAAAATTTCTTCGGCACGAATGAAATACCTAGCGGCTGGATGCCTAACAGGACTGCTTTTACTATGGTCCAACGATTATGCGATATCAACGAGCCTCTTGTTTGTCGCTTTGGTTATAGCATTGAGCAGAAACGAGTTAAGATTTAACAATGTGCTTGTATACTTGCTGTTGTTTGTTTTTACCTGGGCGATACTTTTGTCTATGGTCACGCTAGGACATCCAATAGAATTATTGAAATACAACTTCCTTGACGTTGCCAAGAATCAATGGTGGTATTTCGCCCCTTATAATGAGTCTGACCGTATATTCACTATACGTCAGTTTGCGCAGTTATTTATACTTGGAGAGACCCCCGTTGCCTTAATAGTCATGGCAATCCTAGCTTTTTTGGCATGGAAGTACAAGTCACTTGAATATACATTGCTATTATGGGTTGGGGCGGCATTATTTTCCGGTGGAATCGTGGCGTCAGTTGGGGGGCATTATGGCTTCTATTATTTTGAAGCGTTTTATTATTGGTCGATAGCGATAATTATAGTGGGTTGCACCCGCTTGATATGGTCACGTTTTAGCAAGCAAATTACAGAATATCGCTGGGCGCCAAGGGTTTCTGCCAAGTTATTTATGGGTATCATGTGTGTCCCAATGGTCATTGGATTTTATCGCTATATGGTTGAACTCTCAGAGGCAAAGGAAGATACGAACCGATTTTTTGTGCATGAACTCGGCGGCTATCTTCCAAAAGAATGGTATGACTATATTGAATTGGCAAGAAACACGCCATCGAACCAATTAGTTGCCGAAGAGTATTGGGGTATTTGGAGCGCATTACGGCGCTCGTTTTTTAATTGGCCTGTGGATTCAGTTATCCATGCCTTGGGGGATACTCGAAATATTGCCATGCAAAAGCTACAAAATGCCGACACCGTTATTTCCACAAGACTATCTGCATCATTGGATTTGCAGCCATGGAACGTAAGCCAGAACTATTGGTTTTACAAGAACCTGTTAAGCCAATATTCAGTTTCTGCGTTGTCGCCAAAAACAGTTGTCTGGAAAAAAAGCCCAGACACAACGTCTATCCCGATAATGGTTGATTGTAGACCTGAACTCACATCAGCCGGTATGCCTTTATTAAGGATTAATGTTCCAGCGCCAGGCTATTATGAAATGAATGTGCAATACAAAATAACTAAATCCCATTATCAAAGGGCTTTGCTTCTAGTGCAAAATAACATTAATTTTGCTATGGATTCTAATGGTTATATTTCAATTGATCCTAAGTCAACTGAAGTGCAATTTCCGGCCTATTTCAACCATGACGGGCAAGCCGATCTAAATGTAAAAATATTTGGCAAAGCAGAAATGATCCTATCTTCATGTATTGCAAAACGCATTACTTTCGACGATAAAGACGTGTTATCACCCCAACCCTTTCTCAATAACAGACTGGATATAGATAAATGAAGTGGCTCATCCTGATCCTAGGCATTGCCTCCAATGCCTCAGCCAGTGTCTTGGTCAAGATGGCTATGATGCCACCGCGCAAGTTTCCTTCTTTAGATGACTCGATAAGGTCAGTTGTTAGCAACTGGCCATTTTGGCTCGGCTTGGGGCTTTACGGCGCGGCATTCCTGCTTTACGCCGCCGCCTTGGCACGCTTACCGCTGAATGTGGCGCATCCTGTGCTTACATCAGGGGCTGTAGCGGCCGTCGCATTATGTTCCTTACTTATCTTCCGTGAGCCGTTCCATTGGACAACCATTGCAGGTATTCTGCTGGTTGTTGTCGGTGTGGTACTGATCACGGTCCGCGTGTCTTAACAATAGAAAAAATAGAAGATGAACTACACTGATATTGCGCCAGAAATACGTGCCAGTTGGCAAGTTCCTGTATTTGAAATATTGCTGTGGCCTGGTCGTCAGCACCCGTGGTGTGTCGTGATACCCGTCATCAACGAAGGTGAACGGATCAAGGGCCTGCTTTCAAAAATGGCTGCTTTCAAGATCGACGATATCGCTGACATCATTATTGTTGATGGCGGTAGTACCGATGGTTCCCTGGAACTGGCATCATTGCAACAGAAAGGTGTGCGCGGGTTACTGCTTAAGACGGGGGCGGGCAAATTGAGCGCCCAGCTGCGCTGTGCCTATGCTTTTGCGCTTGACCAAGGCTATGAAGGCGTCGTCACCATTGATGGTAATGACAAGGATGATCCAGAAGCGATACCCCGCTTCATTGAAGCCTTGAAACAAGGCGTGGACTTTGTCCAGGCATCGCGCTTCATCGCTGGGGGAATAGCAGAGAACACGCCAAAATCGCGGGATTTTGCAATCCGTTTCATTCATGCGCCGATGCTGGGCCTGTTTTCCGGCTTTAGATGGACTGACACTACGCAAGGTTTCCGTGCCTACAGCAGGAAGATGTTGCTTGATCCAAGGATCGCGCCGTTCCGCGATATATTCATGACTTACGAGTTGCTTGCGTACCTTTCCTATCGCGCACCTAAACTGGGTTATCGTTGCCTTGAGCTGCCGACCATTCGGAGATATCCAAAAGGGGAGGTGCCCACTAAAATTAGCAGCGTTAACGGGAACCTATCAGTGTTACACGTGCTCTTTCGCGCATGTTTCGGAGCCTATAACCCAAAGGCAAATTGATTGTAAAGATACAGAGGACTAATCAACTTACTGGACTTGGATGCACCACGAGGGAGAAAAAGACAAGCCAGCCGATCACGTTATAAAATGCAAATTTCATAGTAGGTCATCAGGAAAAATAGTGCATATTCATATTTTAGGTATTTGCGGGACATTCATGGGTGGTCTTGCGCTGGTTGCAAGGCAGTTGGGGTATCAGGTCAGTGGCTCTGACCAAAACGTCTATCCGCCGATGAGCACCCAATTGGAAGAGCAGGGCATCCGGTTAATGGAAGGCTATTGTGCTGAAAATCTGGAAGGTGATCCGGATTATGTGATTATCGGCAATGCCTTGTCGCGGGGAAACTCGGAAGTGGAAGCGGTGCTGAATAAAGGGTTGAAATATATGTCTGGCCCACAGTGGCTGGCTGAACATGTGTTGCAGGATAAATGGGTGTTAGGTGTTGCCGGTACGCACGGTAAAACGACGACAAGCAGTATGCTGAGTTGGATACTGGATTACAATGGCGTTAAAACCGGTTTTTTGATTGGTGGTATCCCGTTAAATTTCGGTATTTCAGCCCGGCTTGGCGATTCAGATTTTTTTGTCATAGAAGCTGACGAATACGATTCGGCATTTTTTGATAAACGCTCAAAATTTGTGCATTATCGACCGCGAACGGCGATATTGAATAATCTTGAATTTGACCATGCCGATATTTTTCCTGATCTGGAGGCGATAAAAAAGCAGTTCCATCATCTGGTCAGGACGGTGCCGGGTAATGGCCTGATTATCTGTCCTGAGTCTGATGTGGCTATCAATGACGTATTAAGCATGGGTTGCTGGACGGCTGTTGAAAAAACTACGGTTAATTCCGGTGCGCGATGGAATGCCCAGATGATTAAAGCTGATGGTAGTCAATTCAGCGTATTTTTTGATGGTCAGGCGCAGGGTTATGTCGATTGGCCTTTAGCCGGCGAACATAATGTCTGCAATGCCTTGTCTGCCATTGCAGCGGCAAAACATGCCGGTATCAGCCCAGTAAGTGCGATAGCTGCATTGGCACAATTTAAAAGCGTTAAACGCCGCATGGAGGTGATTGCGGTGATCAATGGCGTGACGGTTTATGATGATTTTGCCCATCATCCTACCGCTATCGCAACAACGCTTGATGGCTTGCGCAAACAGGTGGGTCGCGAGCGAATTATTGCCGTCGTGGAGCCTCGTTCCAATACGATGCGCATGGGCGTGCATACCGAAACGCTGGCTAAATCGCTGCATCAGGCCGATCAGGCAATTATTTATCAACCGGAAGCTATGGGTTGGGATTTAAGCGCATTGAAAAAATACGCCGGTAATATTGAAATTTGCCAATCTTTGGACGGCATCATCGCCAGGCTGCAAATGGAAGCGCGTTATGGCGGACATGTTGTGTTGATGAGTAACGGCAGTTTTGGTGGAATTTATCTTCGTTTGCAGCAGGCGCTGGCTGAAAATACGGGTGAAAGGCTGGTATTAAAATCCCCTTCAACTTAGAATAGCCGCGTACTTATGTACCCTACTGGCACATTTATTGTGCTACTCCAAACCCTATGGATTTTTTAATGACTGACTATAAATTGACACATCTTAAACAGCTGGAAGCTGAGAGCATTCATATTATCCGTGAAGTCGCCGCTGAATTTGAACGTCCTGTGATGTTGTATTCTGTGGGTAAGGACTCGGCGGTTATGCTGCATTTGACCATGAAGGCATTTTTTCCCGGTAAGCCGCCTTTTCCATTGCTGCATGTTGATACGACCTGGAAATTCAAGGAAATGATTGCCTTTCGCGATCAGATGATTAAAGCGCTGGGGCTGGAATTACTGGTGCATATTAACGAGGATGGCGTTGAGCAAGGTATAGGGCCTTTTTCACACGGCAGCAAAAAGCACACGGACGTGATGAAAACAGACGGCCTCAAGCAAGCGTTAAATAAATATCAGTTTGATGCCGCTTTCGGCGGTGCCCGGCGTGATGAGGAAAAATCCCGCGCCAAAGAGCGTGTTTATTCATTCCGGGATAAAAATCATACCTGGGACCCTAAAAACCAGCGTCCTGAATTGTGGAATATTTATAACGGCAAAATAGATAAAGGCGAAAGCATCCGCGTATTTCCGCTGTCCAATTGGACGGAGCTGGATATTTGGCAATACATTCATCTGGAAAACATTCCGATTGTACCTTTGTATTTTGCCAAAGAGCGCCCCGTTGTTGAAAAAGACGGCATGTTAATCATGGTGGATGATGAGCGTATGCCTATCGGGCCTGATGATAAAATTGAAATGAAAATGGTGCGTTTCCGGACATTGGGTTGCTATCCGTTGACAGGCGCAGTCGAATCCTCTGCAACGACGTTGCCGGAAATTATTCAGGAAATGTTGTTGACCACCACCTCTGAGCGTCAGGGACGCTTGATAGATCATGACCAGTCAGGTTCGATGGAACAGAAAAAACGCGAAGGCTATTTCTGAAAACACGCCATCACTGCCACTCGCTAATCATAACCGCACTCAGAGAATTACTATGTCCCACCAATCCGATTTAATCAGTACCGATATTAATGCTTATTTGGCGCAGCATGAACACAAAGAATTATTACGTTTTTTAACCTGCGGCAATGTCGATGACGGTAAAAGTACGCTTATTGGCCGTTTGCTGCATGATTCCAAAATGATTTACGAAGACCAACTGGCGGCGGTTCAGGCCGACAGTGTCAAATCCGGCACCACCGGCGCAGGCAAGATTGATCTGGCGTTACTGGTTGACGGTTTGCAGGCGGAACGTGAACAAGGCATCACCATTGATGTCGCGTACCGCTATTTTTCTACTGCCACGCGTAAATTCATCATCGCCGACACACCAGGGCATGAGCAATATACCCGTAATATGGCGACTGGCGCATCGACCTGCGATTTGGCGATTATTTTGATTGATGCCCGCTATGGCGTGCAAACACAGACAAAACGCCACAGCTTTATTGTTTCTCTACTGGGTATTCAGCATATCATTGTCGCGATTAACAAGATGGACTTGGTTGATTACAGTGAAGAGGTTTTCAATAAAATCAAGCAGGATTACCTGAAGTTTATTGAAACGCTGGATTTGCATGATGTGATGTTTATCCCAATGTCAGCACTTGATGGCGATAATGTTGTTAATCCTAGCGAAAACATGCCTTGGTTTAAGGGTATGCCTATGATGGAGGCGCTTAATACCGTTACTATCTCTAATGACCGCAATTTCACTAATGCCCGTTTTCCAGTCCAGTATGTTAACCGGCCTAATCTGGATTTTCGTGGTTTTTGCGGTACGGTTGCCTCTGGCATTTTCCAGAAAGGTGATCAGATTACAGCATTACCCTCGGGTAAAAGCAGCAAAATCAAATCTATCGTGACGTATGACGGTGATCTTGATGAAGCATTTCCGCCGATGGCAGTGACGTTGACGTTGGAGGATGAGATCGATATTAGTCGTGGTGATATGCTTATCGGCACGGAACAAACCTCGGCAACGGTGGCGGACAAGTTTAAAGCCAAAATAGTTTGGATGACTGAAAAAGCTTTGACACCAGGCCGCCAATAC
>JAUYEP010000364.1 GCA_030689765.1 Methylovulum sp. | reverse complement strand
TGAATATACATTATTCACCACGAAGATCACGAAGGACACGAAGAAAATAATCAGTTATATCAATATATTAAAACTTCGTGCTCTTCGCAACTGCTCCTGCGTTGCCCCTTGTGCCCCAGAGGGTATACCTCCTGCATCCATACAGTCGTTCGGGCCCTTCGTGGTTATCAGCTTTATATTGAATACTTTCACAGTCTCAGCCGTGAGGGGGCATTTTAAATGCCCCCCTAGGTTACTGCATACGCATAGATTTTTAACAACACCTCGATATTGAAAAAAAACCCATGAAGCAATATTTAGAATTACTCGATAAAATCCTGACCGAAGGCCACCTAAAGGGCGATAGGACGGGGTGCGGCACGTTGTCTATTTTTGGTCATCAAATGCGTTTTTCTTTAGCGCAAGGCTTTCCGCTGGTGACCACCAAAAAAGTCCATTTGAAATCCATTATTCATGAATTGCTATGGTTTTTAAAAGGTGAAACCAATCTGGCTTACCTGCATGGACATAAGGTCAATATCTGGAACGGATGGGCGGATGGACAGGGCGAATTGGGGCCTGTTTATGGGCGGCAATGGCGTTCATGGCCTGCGCCAAATGGCCTTTGTATCGACCAGATCAAACAGGTCATTGGGCAGTTAAAAGAAACGCCTGACAGTCGGCGCATTATTGTCTCGGCGTGGAATGTCGCTGATTTGCCGGATGAGCGCATCAGCCCGCAAGCCAATGTCGCGCAAGGTAAAATGGCTTTGGCGCCTTGCCATGCGTTGTTTCAGTTTTATGTCGCTGACGGGTGTTTGTCCTGCCAGCTTTACCAACGCAGTTGCGATACGTTTTTAGGCTTGCCATTCAATATCGCCAGCTATGCCTTGCTGACGCATATGGTCGCGCAACAGGTTGATTTAAACGTGGGTGAATTTATCTGGACAGGCGGCGATGTGCATTTATATTTGAACCATCTGGAACAGGCTAAACTGTGTGTGGCCCGTACACCTTACCCATTACCCACGTTAGCCATAAAGCGCAGGCCCGGATCGGTGTTCGATTATCACTATGATGACTTTGAAATGCTGCAATATCGGGCGCATGAACCTATCAAAGCGCCTATTTCAGTTTAAGGCCGGTGCTTTTGTTGGCTTATAATAGGCAAGGGATGGGTGCGGCACATTTCGGCAACATAATGACTGCCAGTCCTCAAAGGACTGGCAGTCATGGTATCCACCGAGGGGTAAAAATCACAAGACGAAGTTGTTTTGTACTCATTCCTAAATAATATTTCCCACATAGGTAAAAATACCCACAATGAACATGCAACATAAAGCTCATCCCTGGCACGGCATCCATCCTGGCGATAATGCGCCGACGACCGTCACTGCGTTCATAGAAATGGTGCCAACCGATACCGTCAAGTATGAAATCGACAAGATTAGCGGTTTTCTTAAAATCGACCGGCCGCAAAAGTTTTCCAACACCGTGCCTACGCTGTACGGCTTTATCCCGCAAACCTATTGCGCTGAACAGGTCGCCGAATTTGCGGCATTGAAGTCAGGAAAAAAGGTGGCAAGAGGCGATGGCGACCCGCTTGATATTTGTGTTTTGAGTGAGCGTGCCGTGACGCATGGCAATATTATTTTGCAGGCTATTCCTATTGGCGGGTTTCGCTTGCTTGATAAGGGTGAAGCTGACGACAAGATTATTGCCGTGATGAAAGGTGACGAGTTTTATCGGCAATGGAATGATGTGTCAGATTGTCCTGAATCTTACATTAACCGCTTGAGGCATTATTTCCTGACTTATAAAAACCTGCCCGGTGAAAAGGGCTCTTGTGAAATCACCAATGTTTATGGGCGGGATGAAGCGCATGAAGTGATCAGGCGATCCATGGAAGATTACCAACGTCATTACGGCTGCCCTAAAACCTGTAGCGATGCTTGAAGGGATGGCATTACTCTCAGGAAACACTATGCAGGGCCGGCAACAGTTAATGCTCCCTTGGGCTATGGTCGGCATGATGCTTGTGATGCTGGCTGCAATGCTCATTATTTGCCACATGCTGGGCAACCCATTGCAGCAGGTTCTGCCGGAAGGTCAGCGGGTGCTAGTTAGAACGGTGCTTTATGGCGTTGCCATTGTCACTTTTCCATTAACCAACCTGATTCGGCACATTCAATTGCGGCTTAATCAGACCATGCCGCTGCCTGGCACTCATGGTGTGGTTGCTGCGGCAAAAGGCCGCTATGTTATGACGACGATAATTTCTATGGCGTTGATTGAAACGCCTGGGATTTACGGTTTTGTCCTGTTTATTTTAGGTGATAATTTTAATACCCTGTATCTGTTTACCGGCATGTCAGCGTTGGGCTTGTTTTTATATCGCCCCAAAATGGATGAATTTAACGGCATTATTGAGGCGTTGACCCATGCCGAAAGATAAGCTATTGCTGGCAGATGCCGATATTTGCGTTAAATGTGGCTTGTGCCTGCCGCATTGCCCCACTTACCAGCAAACTCAGGATGAAAACGAATCTCCGCGTGGCCGTATTGCGTTAATCCAGGCCTGGGCCGGTGACCAACTGGAAGCGTCGGAAAAACTCGTCGGACATATTGATAACTGTTTACTGTGCCGTTCGTGCGAGCGGGTTTGTCCGGCGGTTGTGCCTTATGGCCGCTTGATTGACAATTTTCGCAGCCGGCGTTACCTGCAAAGCGATACTTCCCTGGCGTTGTCGCTGATGAAAAAAGTATCCCATAATAAAACCATCAACCGTCTGGCGCAAAAAGGCTTAAAACTTTACCAAGCCAGCCGGTTACAAAAAACCGCACGTTTGCTTAAATTACCAAAGCTGTTGCGCCTGGATACGATTGACCGCCTGTTGCCGGATTACCACGAATCTACTTTGCCGATACAAAGCTATTATCCAGCGCAAAGCCCAATTAAAGGTGAGGTGGGATTATTTGTCGGCTGCATGGGGGCTTTGCTGGATCATGAAACCGTGAATGCCGCTGTCAAATTATTAACCGCTGTCGGCTTTAATGTGACTATGCCTGAACAGCAAGTTTGTTGCGGCGCGTTGGCACAGCATAACGGCGACCAGAAAACTTCGGGGCAATTGGCGTTAAGCACAATCCGCGCATTTGCAGACCATTCACTGGCTGCGATTGTCACGATTGCCAGCGGTTGCGGCAGCCAGCTACAGGAATATCAAGACACCACATTTGCCGGAAAAGTCATGGATATTAGCCAGTTTTTAATGCCATCCGCCGACGCGTTGATTGGACGCTTACTGCCGTTAGATGCAACGGTTTGTTTGCATACGCCGTGTTCGCTAAAAAATGTCATGCGGGCTGAAAAAGGCGCGTTAAACCTGCTGAAACTCATTCCAGGCATTAACATCATGCCGTTGCCTGAAACGATGCCCTGTTGTGGTTCGGCAGGCAGTTATATGCTGGATCATCCGAAAATGGCGCAAGCCTTGTTAGGTGATTTGTTGACGGTTGCGCTGGAAAAGCGGCCTGACTATCTGGCCAGCTCAAATATTGGTTGTGCATTACATATCGCGGCGGGCTTGAGGGAAAGGGGAGTCCCGCTGGAGGTCGTGCATCCGGTTGTGCTGGTTGCACGGCAGTTGCAATTATAAAAGCCGTAGAGACGTTGCATTGCAACGTCTGATTTGACCTTTTAGCGCACATAACAATAGGACATAACGTATTGAACAATTATATCGTTCCCACGCTCCGCGTGGGAATGCCGCCAGAGACGCTCTGCGTCTCGCACCGCTGGAGCGGCGCAGGATCCGTTCCCACGCTAGAGCGTGGGAACGATGCGTGTTGAAAAGGCTGTAACTGAAATCTTTGATATCTGGCAAGCGCCATAAACCACCCGGAGAAACCTGTGAAATTTAATCCCTGTAATGATGAATGCACCTATGATGGCAGCCATTGCCAAGGCTGTGGGCGCTCGCACGAAGAAATAGCCGGAACTAAAAAACTGGTGATGTCGATTGTTAATTTTGTGCAAGCGCAAGCGTATGACAATGGTGAGGACTTTATGAAAGCCATCAGCAAAAGCGTCCTGAAGAAATTATAGGGCTACCCCGTCCCTACGCGCTGTGTGGGGACGGGGGCAGGTCTAAACCCTGCGCTTATACCTTATTGCGCCTTGATGAAATATAATGGCGGCTTTTGGCTGAACTGGAGTTTGCTTTGAAACCGATAAAAGTAGGTGTGTTAGGGCTGGGTACCGTCGGTGGCGGCACGGTCAATGTGTTGAAACGCAATGCGGCGGAAATCGCCCGTCGGGCTGGCAGGGAAATCATCATCACCCGCGCCTCGGCAAAAGATTTAACAAAACAACGTCTGTGCGATACGCAAGGCATTGTTTTAACGGGCGATCCGCTGGACATTATCAATGACCCGGAGATAGACATTGTCCTTGAATTGATCGGCGGTGCCGGTGCCGTTAAGGACATGGTATTGACCGCGATAGCAAACGGCAAGCACGTCGTCACCGCCAACAAATCGCTGATTGCCTTGCATGGCAACGAGATTTTTGCCAAGGCCAGTGAAAAAGGCGTCATTGTTGCATTTGAAGCCGCTGTTGCCGGTGGCATCCCGATTATCAAAGCCATCCGCGAAGGTTTAAGCGGCAATCAAATCCAATGGCTAGCGGGTATCATCAACGGTACGGGCAATTTTATCCTGACCGAAATGCGTGACAAAGGCCGTGATTTTGATGACGTTTTGGCCGAAGCGCAAGCGTTAGGTTACGCCGAAGCTGATCCCACATTTGATGTGGAAGGCATTGATGCAGCACACAAATTGACCATATTAGCGTCAATTGCTTTCGGTATCCCCCTGCAATTCGATAAAGTCTATACCGAAGGCATTACCAAAATCACGCGCACCGATGTGGAATATGCCGAACAGCTGGGCTACCGAATCAAACATTTAGGTATCGCCAGACAAACGCCGGAAGGCATTGAATTACGGGTCCATCCGACCTTGATTCCAGAGCGCAGGCTGATTGCCAATGTCAACGGCGTTATGAATGCCGTACTGGTAAAAGGCGATGCCGTCGGCGCAACACTGTATTACGGTGCCGGTGCCGGTGCAGAACCGACGGCATCAGCCGTGGTTGCCGATGTGATTGATGTCGTCAGGGCGCTGACCAGCGACCCTGAAAACCGTGTGCCGCATCTGGCTTTTCAAGCAGATTCATTGGCCGACATCCCCATATTATCGTCAGACCGCTTTAAGACGGCGTATTATTTGCGCCTGAATGCCGAAGACAAACCTGGCGTATTGGCCGATGTCACGAGAATCTTGGCCGCCCATAACATCAGCATTGAAGCCATCATCCAAAAAGAGCCTTCAAAAGGTGAAACCGCTGTACCCATCATCATGCTGACCCAAATCACACTCGAACAAGAAATGAACGCCGCGATTGCAGACATTGAAGCCTTGCAAAGCGTGACCGGAAAAATCAACCGCATCCGCCTGGAAACCTTAGGATAACAACCATAATGACTACACATAAACGCTATACAGGTCTCATTGAATTTTACCGGGACCGCCTGCCCGTCAGTGCAAACACCCGCATTATCAGCTTGGGTGAAGGCAACACGCCATTGATCCAGTTACAGAATATCCCGCGCCTGATTGGTAAGGATGTTGACATTTACGTTAAATTTGAAGGCCTGAACCCCACTGGTTCGTTTAAAGACCGCGGGATGACAATGGCGGTCACCAAAGCCGTGGAAGCCGGCAGTCAAGCCATTATCTGCGCCTCCACCGGCAACACCTCAGCTTCCGCCGCCGCTTATGCGGTCCGTGCCGGCATCAAAGCGTTTGTGTTAATCCCTGAAGGCAAAATTGCGCTGGGCAAGTTAGCGCAAACCTTGATGTACGATGCCAAAATCATTCAGATTAACGGCAATTTTGATAGGGGCATGGCGCTCGTTAAAGAAGTCGCTGGGCTTGCGCCCGTGACCATCGTCAATTCCATCAACCCGTTCAGGATCGAAGGCCAAAAAACCGCCGCATTTGAAATTGTCGATGAATTGGGCTTTGCGCCGGATTATCACTGCTTGCCCGTCGGCAATGCAGGCAATATCACAGCATACTGGAAAGGCTATGACGAATATGCCACCGACCGCGTGTGCGGTAACCGCCCTGTGATGTGTGGTTATCAAGCGGCTGGCGCTGCACCGTTTGCGCTAAGAAAAATGATCGATAACCCAGAAACTGTCGCCACTGCAATACGCATCGGTCACCCCCAATCCTGGGATTTGGCATGGAATGTCCAAAAACAATCCGGCGGCTGGTTCGATAAATTCACCGACGGACAAATCTTGGCGGCGCAAAAAATGCTGTCGCAATATGAAGGTGTATTTTGTGAACCCGCCTCGGCGACTTCTTTGGCTGGCGCATTGCATGACATCAGTGCCGGTAAAATTCCTGAAGGCAGCAAGATAGTCTGCACTTTGACGGGCAACGGCATCAAAGACCCTGAAATTGCCATGCTGCAATGTAGCGCTGCCAAACCGGTGACTATTGATGCCAGTTTGGATGCCGTCAAGCGGGCGATTTTAGACGGTTTGTGAGAATAACTGCATAGATCGAGGTTGTTTTCGTAGATATAGTCAAACAATATCGTCTGGCAGAATTGGGCAGTATCGAGAATTTTGCCTGGCATGGCCGTTATCAGTGTTGTCTGAATGTTTAATTCTGATTTAAAAGAACTGTAGGGTGGATTCGCTTTACAGCTTTACTGCGTTTGATTTCGTGTGGTGACTCTTCCGCACTGACTGCAACGTCTTTGTCGGATACCTTGCGTAATCCGTAGACGTAGCGGTGCTACGTCTCTACACAACTGTAGTTTCGCGACAACGAACCGCCATCGGAACGTCCCGTAGGATGGTTTAGCTGGGTAGGATGGGCACACGCTTTTTGTGCCCACGAAAACACAGCAACGGCCTGAAAAGATGTACCCGCAGGGCATAAAGGCAAAAAACCTACCCACCCTACACGACTCACGCAGTTTATTTCGGCAAATAAGTCCGGTCTAAAGTTTGTTCTAAAGTAAAAGGGGATTCCTGCGGAAAAGTCGAATGAGGTAAATTCGTTTCCTTTACCGCAAACAGAATTGCTTTCGCATAGGCTTTCTCAAATTTCTGCTCTAACTGGTGTTGTAAACTCGGATTATCTTCAATTAAATCGACGACTTCCAAACGTTGTTCTTCAATGGTTGCAAGCCAGCTGTTACACCTTCTTTGTGGCTGGTACACCCACTTTAATAAATGCCCTAATAATAAAGTAAGGCGGTGAATCAATTCGCGTTTTTCACTCGCGCCCCTACTTTCTAGCTCCTCTATCAAATAATGGACGTCTAAATGGGTCAACTGCCCAGATTTTAAAATATTGGCTTGTTGATTTGTCCAAGCGTAAAAATCTTGTTCGTGCAAAGAGGCGGCCATGATTTATTCCATGCGGTCTTTTTCTTGAAAGCGGTAAGGGGATTCGCCGGTAGGCAATCCGCCCTACAGGGCTACGGATTACGGATTGAAGATTTAACGGGGTATAACAGAAAGCGGCGGCAGCTCAATCAAAGGCTAACCGACATCGTTCTAATTGAATTTTTGCTTAACACAGGCAATGCCGCTATCGCTTCACGCAATTTAGTTTCCCAACTGCGCCTTAATTGCGACATGTAATCATCATCGTCATCAAAACAATAATATTCGTTGAAGCTAAAACTGTTTTTACGGTAGATCAGCATTTCTACCGGTGCGCCGACGCTGGCATTACTGCGGATAGTCGAGTCCATTGAGACCAGGCAACAACGGGCGGCTTCGTCTATCGACGTATCCGGTTTAAGAAAGCGGTCCAGTATGGGTTTGCCGTACTTGCTCTCGCCTATTTGCAGGAAAGGGGTGTTTGCAGAACTGGTGATGCTGTTGCCTTCGGAATAAACCATATACGCGCCATGTGGTTCGTTGGCGATTTGTCCGGCGACAATAAACGTCGCTGAAGGGTTGAAGGCGGATTGGCCTTGCGAGGTAAGGTGCTGTTTTTGTTTTTCTACGCTGATATGGCCTAAGTAATCGGCAGCTTCAGACAAACACTCGACAGTATTGACATTGATCTTGGTATTTTTGATTTTGTCGCGGTGCAGTTGTTCTAATACGGCTTGGGTCGTCGCAAGGTTTCCGGCGCAAAGCAGGACAATTTTACGGTCACTCTGGGTATCAAACGCGTGCATTTTGCCGTGTGTGCTGACATTATCAATACCGGCATTGGTCCTTGAATCAGAAACCAGAATAAGTCCTTCGTTTATAGAAGCTGCAATACAATAAGTCATAGTCAAGTGTCATCAAACGTTCAAAAGGTGGTCATTTTAAACTTTTTTATCCAGAAATGCGCTTTTATGTGACGGCATTATAAAGATTCTCAACGCTGACCTGCATACCCGTTAATTGCACCCCCGAGCCAAACTGGTGAAATACCGAAACATCGGCGGCATCACGCCCGAACGCAACAATGACACGTCCGCCGGACAAGCTGTTCTGGGTTGGGTCGAAGGTGTACCAGCGGTCGCCAACATACGCTTCAAACCAGGCGTGCATATCCATAGGCTCCAGATTGTTGAGATAGCCCACCACAATTCGCGCAGGAATGCTGATACTGCGGCACAAAGCAATTCCCAAATGGGCAAGGTCACGGCACACACCGTAGCCACGATGATGTATTTCAGTCGCCGATAATGGGATATCGCTGGAGCCTGGGAGGTAATGTGTCGAGGATCTGATCCATTCGACAATTCTGCTAACTTGATCATAACCCGGCATGGCATCGCTGGTAATGTCTCTGGCCAGTTCGCCAAAACGATCCGATTCGCAATAGCGGCTAGGCAACAAAAAGGACAGGGCCTCTTTTGGCAAATATTGTATTTCGACAAAATACGCGCCGGGAGCCCTATCGCTACTGTCAGCAACAATGACTTCCGCCGAGGTATGGATAATAAATTCGCCCACTGGCGCAACCAGGCGCTGACAGGAATTGCCGTAGCTGTCAGTGCCTTCGATGACAGCCACATTGGGTTTTATCGTGTAAGTTTCGCGCATGACCCATTGCTGCGTACCTCTAAAGGGACGCAACATGAAGATCAACGCAGCGGCATCCTCTATCTGGAAGCAAAGGTTGCAGCTAACTTTTAGTTTCATCGCATGCCTTGTTGGCAAAATTACCAACGCTAAACATCCAGTATGTCGAACTGGTTGTAGGCGTGGTTCAGCCATATCTTTACGCGCTGGCGATCGAGCAAACCCAAGGCGTTAAGATGGTCTAAATCACGGTTTCTGGCGGCCCAGAAACTGGAATTGTTGCCGTCAATTGTAGTCATGATCGGCGTATATAAACGTTTTAACACCATCACTTTGGCATTCATTTCCAGCGCACGGTCTTTGACGCCGGAAAATTCCAGCAGCGTAAAATCTTCTTCCCTGAGTTGGTTTTGCACCAGCACATAATTCAGCTTGGAACCGTAATGGTCCAGCAGTTTACTCAGCAATTCCACGCTGTCTTTACCCGAATCCATAACGTTCCAGTAAGTCAGCGTAATGCCCAACTCTTCTGCCACCTCCAGTACGCCCGACTCGTCAATCCAGGTCGCTAGCGGATAGTGGGTTTGCGCCGCCAGATCAACCAATATGCGCCGTTCCGGTTCGGCTGCCGCCGCATCAATAATATTATCGAGACTGTGGTAATTATCAATCACAGTAGGCGAAGCATAGTCGGCATAAAAGCGTAATAATGCGCCATGCGAGCGATCCGTATCAAAGCCGATAAACGGTATGTTGCGGTCTATCATGTATTGCGCCATGACCCGCGCAAGCACTGATTTGCCCACACCGCCTTTTTCACCACCAATAAAATGTATCGTTGTCATAAAGCCCTCGTAATTAGTTCAAGAAATTAAAAATCGCGTAAGTATTCAGCCCCCCCCTCTTATAAAAAGAGGGGTTAGGGGAGATTTTATTAGATAAAGCCCCCTCGATCCCCCTTTTTCAAAGGGGGAGGTGAATAATTACAAAATCGCCACGTCCGTAGCGAAGGTTTCGTTACTCCAACCTCAACACATCCACCGATACTGATAGCGTATGCTGCCCTCCCCCAAAAGCGATGCCTTTGAGCGGGGTGACATCGGCATAATCACGCCCCCATGCCAGCGTAATATGTTGATCGTAGGGTAATTTATTGTTGGTTGGATCAAAATCCAGCCAGCCGCTACCAGGCAGATAAACGGCAAACCAGGCATGCGAGGCGTCCGCGCCGACTAACCGCTGTTGACCAGGTTCAGGCTGGGTTTCAACATAACCGCTGATATAACGCGCAGCGAGACCAAAGCTACGCAGACAACCGATGGCCAAATGTGCAAAATCCTGACAAACGCCGCGCCGATGGCTAAGCACGTCAGATAATGGCGTTGCAATCGTCGTAAACATTGGGTCGTAAGTGAAATCCGTGTAAATACGCTGCATTAGATCGCGTACAACATCCAGTAACAGGCGATTGGGCTGGAATGAAGCTTGTGCATAATCGGCAAGCGCCTGACTGGCCGTGACCATCGGCGAGTCTAAAACGTAGTACCGCGCGTCCAGTATTTCCAGCCCCGAATCCTGAATCTGACCTTGGCTTTGGGACTGGCTTTGCAACGGATTATGCAGCTGATCCGGCGTGTCTTGCAGCCTATCACGCACTTGTTCCCAAGATAATTGCTCAGATAAATCGGCAGTGTCGTGCCTTGGAAACACCGTCACCTCGCTGATTGCGGTGACCACCAATTGTTTATGCGGTTGTTGGATGGCGAAATATGTGACACGGTTACCGAAAAAATCAATGAATCCGTAGAAATCCATCGGCGTGGGCGTAATCTCAAAATGGCTGGATTCACAACATTGCCGCCAGAAATCACGCGGCTGTAATCTGGCTTCATTTTGACACAAACCCACCGCCTGACTGTAATTGTAAACCGTGGTATGGGTGATGCGGTATTTCATAACTCGTCTTCCGGCAGCTTGTTTACCGTCATCAATTGTGACGTTTGCGAATGGCTGAAATAAGACCGTGCGATGACTTCTGCGACACGCCATAACAGCTCTGTGGTATTGGCCAACAAACTATCGAGTCCTGCATAAATGCCTGAGTCCCCGTCATCCTTGAGCAAATCCACAACATTACTTAAACGCAAATCCGTATAAGCCTTCATGATTAACCGCTCTTCCTCGCTCAACTGACCCTTTCCCCGCTCGCGGGGTAACGCGCCAATATGGAGCGACAATTGCTGCAACTGGTAGGCCACTGAGCGCGGATGCGTTTCATCCAGCAATAACAGTTCCAGCAGCATCGGTAACTGGATAGCTGTGCGGTAGCGCCGTTGATAAATCGTCAAACTGTCCGTTGAAAACAGCACGGCTTCAAACGCCTGATGCTGGACAGCCGGTTCATGCCGCGACACCACCGTGGCGCGCAGCAAGGCGATCAACGCCAGCGCGCGTTCCACTCTGCGGCCACTGTCCAGCATCAACCAACCCGCCTCGCGGGTCATGCTCTCACTGGTTAGGCCTGCAAACGCGACGATGCCGGTGATCAATTCATCCAGACCGCTTTGCAAGGTCTCAAGGGTAAACTCGTTATTCATAACGCGCTGCTGCCAGCGATGCTGGATATTATCGACACTACGCCAGGTGTCCTGTGACCACAAGTCACGGATACTGAAAGCCGATTGCACAAAAACCTGGATATTCGCCGCCAGCGAGCCGGCGCGTTTACTGTCCCGAGCCAGCGAGAAAAGCTCAGTTTCGGGCGCTACCAATAACTTTTCACCCCCCCTGACAAAGCCGGGATACGTCGCCGTAACCCGAGTGAGGGTACACAGCAGTACCGCAAGGCATTGCGTGTCTATGGCATCGTTAAATTCCAGGGTATCGCGATATTTCAACAATACCGTCCGAAGCAGCCTCGCTGCACCGTCGGTGCGTTCCAGATAGCGACCAACCCAGAACAAATGATCGGCGGCGCGGCTGGTCAACGGTTCGGTCACCGCATCGATGAGTTGGTTACGACCCGCTTTAACCCAGCCCAGTTGCGGTGATACTGTCACAATTTTTTTAGGCCCGGACGCTAACACCCAGGTATCTTTACTAATCCCGCCCGCCTGATTGGAAACGATAGAGTCGCCTTTCTCACGCGCAACACGGGTCAGTCCGCCTGGCATCACCTGATAATCCTCACCATTGGCGACCACAAAATTACGCAAAACCGCATTGCGCGGTTCAATATGATGGTCGATAAACGCCGGTACGGTAGAAAAACTGACACAT
>JAUYEP010000358.1 GCA_030689765.1 Methylovulum sp. | reverse complement strand
TCATGCGTTTCTTTGGGATTTGCCTGATCATGTTCAAGGCCGCATGGCGGATAATGGCGACATTCGCCGGGGCATTGTCTTTGCGTATGCGGCTTTGGTCTTCACCGAACGACATGTCCAGCACCCAATGTAGCTGGTTTTCTATACCCCAGTGCAAACGCACGGCGGCCAGCATCCGCGCTGCCGGTGCCTGCGAACTGCTAATAAAGTATCGGGTTTCCTGGGTTGTTGTGTCGCCGATGAGCCGCTCACTGTCAATCGCGACAATGCTGCTTAAATCTTTCCACTCAGGATGGCGCTCCCTCAGCCAGCCGATGTCTGTACTCAATCGGCACTGCCGGACTTCGATGCGCCCATGACCTTTATCAATCGTTTCAGCAAAGGTCATCCGGGCCAACGACGCAGGGGCGGGCTGTTCAAAATGCAGGCGCACATCATCATGTAGGCTGCTTTGGTTGCCTTTGAGTGCCAGCAGGTAATCGCCGCCTTTATCGATGATTTTCTCGGCGATGGTTTTTTGGCAGCCCATGGCATCAATGGTGACGATGGCACCGCGTACATCCAACCATTCCAATAGCTCAGGAATGGCGGTGATCTCGTTGGATTTCTCACTGGTTTTAACCTGCCCTAAGACGATCCCTGCCTCGCTGGCAAAGGCTGACACCAAGTGTATGGGCGATTGCCCGCCATCATGGCTGCCGCGTAGCGTTTTGCCATCAATCGCCACCACCTTACCCGCCACTTCAGGGCTCAACCAAACCTGAATCCATTCTACAAACAAGCGCTGGAACTGCGTCGTGTCAATGGCGCGGAAAAATCGCCGCAAGGTGTCGTCGCTCGGAATAGCGGACTCATACGGCAAATACTGACGTAAAAACACCAGCTTAGCCTTACCAAACAGCTCTATGTCATCCCAGCTTTCTGCCCCGCAGATCACTGCACATTTATGCCCTGCGGGTACAACGTCAGTAATAGTATTTCCGGCATCGGATGCAACTTTTTTCGTTCAATCCGGGGATCGTCGAGCTGTCCAAAAATATCTAAAAAATCCATTTCCCCCTCGTCCTTGATCATTGCTTATCCCGCTATTATCCTAAATCCTGCTGGTTTGGTTGCTATTTTTAATGAGGTAGCCCTG
>JAUYEP010000344.1 GCA_030689765.1 Methylovulum sp. | reverse complement strand
CTGTTATTTTAGTTTTAAGCCCTTCAAAACAAAAAAAGGCGCGGCAATTCCCGCCAATACACAAAGCAACAATATAGCCACCGTTGCTTGTGACCAATCTACCGGATAATTGTCTGCCTTAACCGGCGCACTGATGCCCGGAATACTGGGCAGATCCCCATCACCACCATCCACTTTTAATTGCGCTTTCATGCCTTTTTCTGCATGTTGGGGCAATTCGCAATGTACCAGATAGGTTTTTTTTAAGCCTGGCATAATCAATGACGCCCGCAATTCCCCAGCGCCATACAGTTCAAGGTGAAACATGCCTTCGGGATACAAATAGCCCGGCAAGCCATGTATCATCAATTGATGGCGTATCTGGTCATCGTTGATGAACGTGATGTTAATTTTTGCGCACGGTTTCACATCCCATTCCTGATTGTCGAAAGCATACATTTTGCCGTTAAATCTCAGTGCGTGTTTCTGGCCTGCGCGGATGGTCATATCAACATTTTCCGATATTTTATCGCAGTCGCGGGGCAACTTGTCGGTGTTGGCATTCATGATCATGCCTTTTTCGTCCATCAGCATGTGTTCATGGTGCATGGTTGCCAAAACCGGTTCGATGAAACCCAGCAAGAGGATAGTTATCAGGATTATTTTTTGTGTGTTCATTAGGATTGTTTCTTTTTATAGAAAATAACAATAAAGGCAAGCAGGCCAACGGCCAAACCGCTTGCTAGGCCAAACGCAATGATGCGCACATAATCCGGCGCAATCCAGCCCGCTTCGCCCAATAAATGGGCGAAATCACCTTGCCCCCAAAGCGCCTGTTTTTTGGCGTAGTAATCTTTACTGAACACTTCGTTAATCAGCTCATCGTGCATTTTCGGCATGCCTTGTTCATCGATTAAATCTTTGTAGGCGAGGATTGCCATGTTACCGCCCGGCTCCATGCCATCTGTGGTTGTGCCGGTCACGACATGATCGTGGAACATCCACAAGCCGGGGCCGTAACTGTCCAGTCCGTTGTTTTGGGTTTTCAAGGAGAGATCGACCCGTTGGGCAGGCGCTATATCAATTACATCGCGGGTTATCTGCAAGCCTTCAGGCTGATCGACGCCATCATAGGCCGTGATGGTCGGTTTATGGCCGTGAAAATGCAGTGCTACGGCAGAACGTTGGAGATTGGCAATCCGCAGTTTAACGTTTTCATTGTTTGCGACGACCAGCATTCCGTCCCGTAACGTATAAGGGAAGGAATGCCCGTTGAGCAGGAAGTAATTTTCAAAGGATTCGGTCATGTTATAGTCACGGCTCATGCGCTGGGCAATCAATCTGGGATCAATGGCATCCTGGATGATGCGTGCCAGCTTTTTGTCGATGGACTGATAAAGCAAGTCGTATTCCTGAGAATAACCTTTTTTCACCGCGGCTGACGGATGGCGCACCTGACCGGCACCGATATTGAAGGTTTGCACCCAATTATCCGGATGGTTTTCTTCAACAACGAACAGACCACTCAGACCCATCATAAAATGTTGGGCGGTTTGGACATGGCAATGATACAGCATGGTGCCGGCGTGTCTTGGCTGGATTTCGTAAGTATGCGTTTTCCCAGGGAAAACGGGATGCTCTTCAACGCCATCGTTATCCTGCCCATCGGCAGTCATCCAAGCGTGGTCAACACCATGCAGATGGATGGTATGCGGCAAATAATGGGTGTTTTCCAACGTGATATAGACTTTATCGCCCTGCTCAACGCGAATGCTGGGTGAAGGCGCACGCAGCAATGGCGCAGCCACAACCGAATTAAAGTTTTTCAGCGCCATACCGCGCGTCTTGGGCGCGTATACCCACAGCCCGGGTTGGATGCCGGGTGCAATGGCGTAAGTGTTAATAAGAAAGTCGCCATCTGGACTGGAACCATTAAGCTCGACAACTTCAAGTTTGATACGGATGACATCGGGGTCGCCATCATGATCGAGGTCATCGGTCATCGTCAGCGCATCTTGTGCAAGATCGGTTTGCATCAATGTCGCCATCGATACATTATTGACGCCTTTGACCGCGACAGCAATATCGTAAGGATTGTCAGGTTCACAGGACAGCGCAGCATCAATGGTCACGCCGTCGATCACCTGCGCTTGCCGCCAGTCAGGGTGTTCATTCGAGCAAGGCTTTTCCACGCTGCTGGTTTCTTCCGCATGCCGGTAAATAGTTGCAGGTGGATTAAGCCCCGCTTCCTGTACGGTTTTAGGTAAGGATATAACAGCAACAGCGACCAGCAGGGCACTGAATAATGTTAGCAAAACGAGATGTTTTTTGGTCATGGGCCGACAGAAGAGTTTTAAAAGGGAGGTTATGGTATTAAATAAGATTATGTGTGTTTCATAAGTGCTTGCCAAAATAAGTGTGAGTGGGGCATTCCATATTCAATGCAAGCACTTATGAAACACACATAAAGCGCAGATTGCATAAAACTTATACGCGTATTGTCATCGCTATGGGATACGTTTGACATCAACAATATTAGGCAAGCAACTTATTTTATTGAGGACCTGGCTTAACTGATCCGTGTCTTTAATCTGAATGGTCAGGTTAAGGACGGCTGAAAAATCAGGGTGCGTATCCAATGACGCATTGGCGATATGAATTTTTGCTTGTGTCAGGATTTGCGTGACATCAGTTAACATGTTTTGTGCGCTAAAGGCCTGGATAACAATCGGTACAAAATAGCTGGATTTTTTATCGCCCCATGACACATATACCAGCCGCGTCTGCTTTTCAGGGTTCAGATGCGCGATGTTTTCACAATTTTTCCGATGTACAGTGATGCCTTTTTTTAGGGAAATATAACCGATAATTTCATCACCCTGTACCGGTGTGCAGCAACTGGCAAAGGAGGTGAGGACGTTATCAACCCCATCGACAGAAACAACCGGTTTGTTGGTAAGTTTTGGAAGCTGTTTTTTTACCGTAGCGGCTTCCAATTCGGGGATTTTGAAAAAAGCGGCAAGCTGGCGGGCGTTAATGTCGTTACGGCCTATGGCTTCCAGTAATTTGTCAGTATCCTGCTGTTTAAAATGCTGGGCCAATTCCGTTAAGTTCGGCGTTTTTAATCCCAACCTTCGGCTTGCTTTATCCAGAATGGCTTTTCCAGCTGCAATATTCTGGGTTTGCTGCTGATTTTTAAACCAGCTTTTAACTTTGCTGATAGCTGCAGTGGTTTTTAAATAGCCTAGGTTAAGATCTATCCAGTTACGGTTGGGCCCACCTTTTTTTGCCGTTAATATTTCTATTTGTTCGCCAGATTTTAAGGTGTAGGTCAGTGGCACTATGCGGCCGTTCAATATTGAGCCACGGCACCGGTGGACTATTTCAGTATTGAAGGCGTAGGCAAAATCCAGCGGTGTGGCATCTTTAACCAGATCAATCAATTGGCCTTTCGGCGTTAAAACGTAGACCCGGTCATGAAATAATTCGTTACGGAAATTTTCACCCAGCGCGTCATCATCGTCTTTGTTTTCCAATAACTTACGCAGTGAGCTAATGCTTTTTTCTATCGCCGTATCATGTTTGCCGCCTTCTTTGTACGACCAATGTGCGGCAACGCCCAACTCGGCAAACTCGTGCATGGCACGGGTGCGGATCTGCACCTCTATCCGGTTACCGTCCGGATCCAAAATGACCGTGTGCAGTGATTGATAACCGTTTTCTTTGGGGTTGGCAATGTAATCGTCAAATTCCTTGGGGATGGTTTGCCAATCGCTGTGGACAACGCCCAGCGTGGCATAGCAGTTGGTCAGATTATCAACAATAACGCGCACGGCAAGCAGGTCATAAAGCTCGTCTATGCCCAATTGTTTGCGCTGCATCTTTTTCCAGATACTGTAAATATGTTTGGGACGACCGGAAATTTCAGCCTTTATGCCTGCCTCGGTGAGCCTTTCTTTTAAAAGGCCAATAAACCGGTTAACACAGTTCTCCCGCGCTACCCGATTGTCATTGAGTGACTTGGCTATGCGGCGGTAGGACTGCGGTTTTAGGTAACGGAAAGCCAGATCCTCCAGTTCCCATTTCAGCTGGTGGATACCCATGCGATTGGCAATCTGGGCATAAACATCCAGTGTTTCCTGGGCAATAAAGCGTCTGATTTCGTAGGATTCCCGAGGTAGCCCGCGCAAACGTTTGATGCGGAAAGCAAGTTTTATCAATACGGCGCGGACATCTTGCGTCATCGACAACAGCATGCGGCGCAGAATTTCGGTTTGATTCGGCTGGTCAGTCATTTCCAGCGAATAAACGGTGATGGTGTTCAGCCAGTTGACATCTTTAACGAGGGCGGCAACGGTCGTACCAAAAAGCTCTTTTATTTTCGGCTTGGGGTTGAGTTGCGCCAGACGTGGGTCGCTTAATATTGCAGCGAGTATTGTGCTCAGATCAACATTAAAATCCATTAAAATCGCCGCGACCTCAACACCCTTAGGCCGGTAATAATGGGCATCGTCTGGAATTTGCGCCACAACTGCCAGGGCCTGTTCTATTTGCAGCCGGTCAGGTTCACAAAATCCGTTGAACAGCGAGCTATTGGAATCGGTGTTTTTTTTCATCAAGCGGTTATCAATGATCCGGAAACGGGCTATCCGCGTCAAGCGGGACAAAAAGGATGGGGAAGCCAGTCATGGTACAGCGTACCCTATGGCTGTCAAGTTTGTCCCGCGTTAAGCCCAAAGCCTGTTGCTGGGCATGGGCATTAGGCCGATATTTCATAATATGATCGCCCCGCCTTGCGCCCCAGATGTTGTGTTAAACCACGATAAAATCCGCATTCGTTAATGCCAGATTAATTCCGAGCTTGGCAATTTGTGTTCCCGCTATCGTGCCATTGCCATCTGCATCGTAATAGAGGGCGCCACTTGACTGATTGTAAACCAGGAAATCATTGGAATCGGTAGCGGAACTGCCGAAGGTAAATTGTCCAGCGTCTAAAACGCCCGTGCTGGCTAATGAAGTAAACACCGCATTTTCCAACTGGAAGGTGTCAAATTTTACAGAAAAATCACTGACCGTATCTAGGGCCGACGTATTGTTGAACAGAAAAAGGTCGTTGCCCGCACCGCCAATTAATACATCAGCGCCTGCGTTACCGATTAATTTATCATTGCCTAAGCTGCCCTTTAGATGGTCATTTCCTACACCACCCACCAGTTTGTCGCTACCCAAGCCGCCATTTATCGTGTCATTACCCGCGTCACCCGCTAAAAAATTATTGAGCCCATTACCCATGACCGTATCGTTACCTGCGCCGCCGATAGCGTTTTCAATGCCTGCGTTATAGGCAATGGCAATATTTGCAGTTGCGGCACTTAAAATCCCGTCAACGGAGGTTTGTTTAACGCCTAATGAGCTGAATTGTCCTGCATTAAGGTTAATGGTTTGGGCCAAGGCCTGGTTTGACAAATCAAAGGTATCAACACCGCCGGCATCCCAGATGGATTTTAACTCACCTTGGGTATTGCTAAAGGTGTAAGTATCGTTGCCAGTGCGCGTAGAAATGTTTGCACCATATAGGAATTGCATGGCGGCAATATCGTAAAGTAATGGCGTGGCCGGTGGCACAGGGAAAAAAGAAAATTGCCCCCCACCTAACGGCTGGTACACAAAACCGGCCCCTTGGTATCCGTTATACGACATAATGCTATATTGGTTGCTTTCTTCAGCACCCGTTAAAACGGCAGGGTTACCTTCAACTTCTTCAAAAGGATGCTTAAGGCCCAGGGCATGGCCGAGTTCATGGATTAGGGTAAAATAGCCTCGGGTTCCCTGAGAATATTCGGTGTCTTCAGGATTTAACCAAATGTCACCCGCTTGGGGTGAAAGCTTGGAAACGGGTGAATACGCCCATCCAGCAGCATTTTGTTGGGCCACCTCATTGCTGAAGGCAACCCTGATGCCACCGACAACACTTTGGTTTTCGGTGACCTGTGCGAACCTGATATTGGCAACTTCCGCCCAGGCCGATACGGCACTTTTAAAATCGGCTTGCTGGGTTGCTGTCAGTTCAAACCATCCCGCTTCCGGTTCGGCATAACCGGGCAACCATAATGCGTCGGACGTTGGAAAACTGTAGGTTACAGAAGCGCTTTGGTTATTTTGAGTCCCCCATTGATAAGTGCTGAGTAACGCATTGATGGATGGCTTTGTTGAGAGTGCAGTTGATGGCATGATTGTTTCCTTGCTCGTGAAGTTACTAGCGGTTTTTATCGGCTAAAGCTTAATCCTACGCAATTGTAGTGCGCTACCGCTAAACAATAAAGGGACGTGAACAGCAGTGCTTTGATAAAATTGTATAAACGTGACATCTGGGTTTTTATCGCCTTGACTACCTTAATATTCCGACATGCAAAAAGACCCAACCACCACATATCATAATAGCCAGCAAGCCATACTTGATAAGCTGCTAAAACATAAGCTCATTGCTGATTTGGTGCATAAACAGGACATGCCCCACCATAATCTGGTGGAAGTGCTGGTCCGCAAAGAGAACATGGCGCAGTTGCAGAAAATACTTAACCATCTGCCCCCTGAAGAAATTGCCCATATACTTGAAGCGCTGCAGCCCGAAGACCAATTACTTGTCTGGGAACAGTTGGACGATGCCCACAAGCAGCCTATTCTGTTGGAAGCCCCAATTTCTGTCCTGCAAATATTAGGAAAACAAGACTACAAGACTGAAAAGTCCAGAGTTAAGGCATTCAATTTATACGAAGGCCGCTTGAACGAGATTTCGATTAATAAGCCACATGACCTGCGTGATGCCAAACCTATTTGGATAGATTTGGTTGCGCCGACTTTTGAGGATCGGATATGGGTCGGCGATATTTTTGGGATAGATTTTCCTGATCCGGAAAAATTGAGCGATTTGGAATCAAGCGCGAGGTTTTATGTGGAAGAAAACGGTGAAATCCATTTGCACTCGGATTTCTTGCTGGACAAGGAGGATGTGTCACGCAACATCATTGTCGCTTTTATTTTATATAAGGATATTTTGTTCTCGATCCGTAAAGAAGAGCTGCCCGTGTTCCGGCTTCAGCGTTTACGGGCGTTGAGCCAAGCCAATTATGTCTCTGACTCCAGGGATATGTTGCTTGACCTTTATGCGGCCAATGCCGAGTATTCGGCGGATGCACTGGAAGACGTTTATATGGCGTTGGAGGTAGTAGGTAATCAAGTGCTTAACAAACCCATGAGCGATGAAGAAGCTGCCAAAATATTAATCGACATCGCCAATGAAGAGGATCTGAATGGACGTATCCGCAGGAACGTGATGGATACCCGCCGCGCGGTTTCATTTCTGATGCGCAGCAAGTTTCTTGCAAAAGAGCAACTTGATTACTCCCAGCAGATTCTTCGCGATATTGAATCGTTGGACGGCCACACGGCATTTCTTTTTGACAAGATCAACTTTTTGATGGATGCCGTCGTGGGTTTCATCAACATCAACCAAAACAAGGTCGTCAAGCGGCTGACCGTCGTCAGCGTGGTTTTTATGCCGCTCAATGTTTTGGCTGGCATCGGCGGCATGTCTGAATTCTCGATGATGACGCAAGGCATACCCTGGCCTGTTTCCTACAGTATTTTTACCATTGGATTGGTGGTTGTCGGTTGGCTCACTTATGTCATTTTGCGTTTTCTTGAGGGCCTCGATCACGGTAAATCAGGCAAACGCTAGGCTGGATGTAGGGGCGTGGCAAGGCTAGACGTTGCATTGCAACGTCTCTACGGTTAGACTCACAAGCGATCCATTGCTAGGGTTGGATGGGTGTATTGGAAAGCAAATGTGCAATATTTATAACGGCGTGTTTATTTTGGTTTTTTGAATTATGTTATTGATAATTAAAAGTTATTTGCTTAGTGATAATGTTAGGGTACTCAAAAGCGAAGTTTCAAAAACCGCTTATCAAGGTGTTTTTATAGCTATTGCCGCTATCATTATCGCAACGTGTGCAACCAGTGTTTTTGTTACGGGTGAAATATCGTTGACAGGGGTTATGAATGCACAAAAGTACAACCCCGGTCTTTGGATTTTAGATAGCATTCCTTTTGTGTTTGGTTTCTGGGGGCAATATTCAAGCTCAATTATTGCCTATCAAGCGGGGGCGATGATAGTCGATCAGACCCAGGAGCTTCGTAATAGGACAGATGACCTTGAAAAGCAGACCAATTATGTGACCACCCATGATCCAGTGACCGACTTGCCGAACAGGACGCTGTTTTATGATAGGGTGGAGCGTGCTATTTTTACTGCGGGTAATAAGGAGCTGTTGTTATCAATTTTGCTGATTGAAATTGAAAATTTTAAAGACGTTTACGATACTTTAGGCCGTAACAGCAGTGATATTATCCTTAAACAGATTTCTGCGCGCTTACAAGGCGTGTGTACTGAAAGGGATAGCATTGCTAAGTTAGATGGCAATATATTCGCGATCCTTTTGACTGACCATGCTGATATTGGCGAAGCTGAACAGCTTGCGCAATATATTCAAAAGGCATTGGAGCAGCCCTTTTTAGTTGAGCGGCTTCATTTTAGCGTCCACTCAAATGTTGGCATCGTGCATTTCCCTGAACACGGGGAAGATGTTGACTCATTGGTGCAAAGGGCGGGTGTTGCACTTGATTTGGCACAAACTTCCCATAAAGGCTATGCCATATATGACTCTTCACTTGATAAGCATAGCCCTAAGCGGTTGACATTAATGTCTGAATTACGCCGTGCGATAGAGCGGAGTGAATTGGAGCTGTTTTACCAAGCTAAAGTGAGCATAGCTACACAAAAACTTTATGGCGCCGAAGCGTTGCTACGCTGGAACCATCCTAAACACGGGCTCATTTCACCAGACGAATTTATTCCAATGGCAGAGAGGACCCGGATGATTACGCAACTGACACCTTGGGTTCTAAAACAAGCATTCCGCAATGCCGGCGATTGGCATAAGCAGGGAATAGAATTAAAGGTATCCGTGAACCTATCGGCAAAAGACCTGCATGACACGGAATTGCCCGATTATATTACTGGAATAGCCGCCGTTACCGGCATCAAGCCTGAATGGATCATGTTGGAGATTACCGAAGGGTCGGTCATGCGGGATCCTGAACACGCGTTGAATATCATTAATCAACTACATGCCAAGGGTTATCAGTTTTCAATAGATGATTTTGGCACCGGTTATTCGTCATTAGCCTATCTGAAAAAAATGCCTTTGACAGAACTCAAAATAGACAAGTCTTTTGTCTGCGATATTATAAACAGTGAAAATGATGCCGTTATTGTCAAGGCAACGATCAACTTGGCCCATAATCTGGGCCTGCAAGTCACTGCAGAAGGTGTTGAAACGAAAGAAATTATGGAAAAACTAAGCGAATACGGTTGCGATATTGCCCAGGGCTATTATTTGAACAAGCCATTGTCGGTAAAAGATTTTGATGAGTGGATGCGCTCCTCTGAATATTAAAGCACGTGCATGACGCAGTTGAGGCCAGCGTAGAGACGTTGCAATGCAACGTCTCTA
>JAUYEP010000339.1 GCA_030689765.1 Methylovulum sp. | reverse complement strand
AGCTATGTCGGTTTGCCTTCGCCGATGGATTTTAACGGTATGGTGCGGCATTATTATCTAAGACTAGGCGCGAATGTCGGCGATATCCGTATCGTGCTGGCTGACAAAAGCCACCGCGAACAGCCTTCGCACAACATCGCCTTGCGCATCAGGCCGGACATCGACCGTATCGAAAAACGTTACGGCGCGAACATCAAAATCGTCGAAATGCCGCCTGGCCCCCCCGTATTATCCACACTGGTCGCCGAAATATACGGCCCGCCGGAAGCGAGTTACCAGGACATTATCCACGTTGCCAATCGGGTGCGCGGCGATATTGAAAAAACTGCAGGCGTGGTGGATGTCGATGATTTTGTCGAAGCCGAACAAGGCAAGCTGCACTACTTGATCGACCACGACAAAGCCGCGTTGCTGGGCATCAGCAGTGCGCAAGCCGCCCACACGTTACAACTGGCGATAGAAGGCGGCAAGATTGGTTTGCTGCATATTGCCGAAGAACGCCAACCGCTGGCGATACAACTGTCTGTGCCACGGGCCGCCCGCTCATCGGAAGCCGATTTGCTGGCCTTGTCGGTGCAAACGTCCACCGGCCAATTGGTGCGGTTAAGTGAGGTCGGCCAATTCGCCCATGAACACGCCGGACAAGCGATTTACCACAAAAACTTACAGCGTGTCGCCTACGTCACCGGAGAAATGGCGGGCCGCAGCCCTGTTGAAGCGATTCTGGATTTGTCCGGCGTATTTGACGGACGGCCTTTACCGGACGGTTATAAAGCCGAAATGGCAGGGGAAGGCGAATGGAAAATCACCGTCGATGTGTTCCGTGACTTAGGGCTGGCGTTTGCGGCGGCGATGGTGATGATTTATGTCTTGCTGGTCGGGCAAACCGGCTCGCTGGGTGTGCCACTGATTATGATGATCGCGATACCGTTAACCGTGATTGGCATCATGCCGGGGTTTTGGTTTATCAACCTGTTTACCGAACCCGTCGGCGGCTACGCGACACCGATTTATTTCACCGCCACAGCAATGATAGGCATGATCGCGCTGGCGGGCATCGTCGTGCGTAACTCGATAATTTTGATTGATTTTATTGAAAACATCTACCGCAACAACCCCGACATTTCGCTGGCGGATGCAATAGTCGAAGCGGGGGCAACGCGCCTTAACCCGATATTTTTAACGGCAGCATCGGCGGTGCTGGGCTCGATGATGATCGTGTTGGATCCGATATTTTCCGGTTTGGCGTGGAGCTTTATCTTCGGCATCATCGCGTCAACGCTGTTTTCTCTTGTCGTGATTCCGGTGGTCTATTTTTTGATTAAGGAATGAGTACGACACACTCGGCAACATAATGACTGCCAGTCCTTTGAGGACTGGCAGTCATGGCATCCACTGAGTGCCGTAGGGCGGTTTCGCGCGAGCAAACCGCCATGCCCAACGAAATACCGAAGCCCCGTGGCGGATTGCCTAACGGCGAATCCGCCACGGAGCTTTACAGCTTTCAATCTATATTCAATTGTTGCCAGGATTGCCTGATACCGGTGCCGGATCCAGATGATGAGCTTAAAGACGGCGTTTCAAGAATAGTCCCAGGGCCTGTAGTCTGGTTAGTGCCATTGATAATTTTTAGTTCCACTTTGTTATTAACACCAACCACGGTAGGGGAATCAAAGATACCATGATCTGGCTCAAGTCCGGTTACGGTCACATCCACATCGTTATATTTCACCCTATCCTCACTATCAATTTTACCGTCATCGTTAAGATCGAAAGGCCCACCCGTTCCGGTATCTTGAATACGGCTACCCGTCACCGCTTCCATTTCCATCAACCAGCTAGTCCCGTCAGAACCTGCGCCACAGGTGTCGGTGTCAGTCGGTGGAATGGGTATTAATGTGGTAAACACAACTTTGCTGCCACGCATTACCGGCGTGCTGACAGACCGCTCACCCTCACTGCCGGGCACTGATAAGTCCATATACCAGCCCTTTTCACTGGGATAATCTACCGTACTGTCTGTCGTCACCCGCACATTGAATTTGCCTGCCGATAATTCTGCCAGGATACTTTGTTGTTGTAATCCACTACGCGCAACCGTTGCGGCATTGTCCCAAATGCCATAAAGCGTCTGGGTTTGCGCGTTAGCCACGTTGACATCTGACTCCTCAAAATATTTGCCTGTACCAAAGTAAACCATAATCCCATGTTTGTCCTGATTTACCCCTACTTTGCCGACCTGTGGTTTAGCCGTAATCGGCTGCCGGGTCGTATTACATGAAGTCGGATCACTGCAAGCGACAAATAACGGCGAACCGCCGTAAGCGATGCCCCAAGCGTCCACTGAGGTGGAGCTGACATCAAATTTCCATAAATTGCCCAATAAATCACCGGCATAAATGGCATCCGTGGTCCGGTTACCATCATAATCAACCGCAATCGGGGTTGATAAACCGTTAGGATGATCCGCCATATCACCGGCTGCGGTATCAAATGCTTTAATGATATGACCGGTTTGTATGTCAACCAGGTATAACACCGCCAAATTGTTAGCGCTGCCATAACCATTTGCGACCACTGCCGCCCATGAGCCATCATTCAACCTCACAACAGACGGTTGCGGCAAAGCATAGCCCATGTTGTGTTGAAAACCGCGCAACGCTGAGGTATCGGTTTTGCAATCCGAATTAGCTTGGGTGCAATCGGGGTCATCCGGACTGGTAGTGTCGCTGATTTCCCATAACACATCATTGCCATCAAACGTATCTGGGTTGGTAATGTCCAGCGCGAACACCGCTTTACCGCCAGCGCCGGTCGTGCTTGCCAAAACCGTATGCCACTCACCGCCAAAATAGGCATCTGCCACACGGGGAGAGCCATCCACCGAATATTGATGGACATAACCCTCCGCTGAAAAGGCTTTCATTTGGCTATAAACCGCATCGGGTATGTAAGCGAGCATTTCTTTACCGGCATCAGCCGTCGTCAAATTGGCATCGAAACCGTGAAACAAGCCATCATTTGAACCGATGTAAACCATTTTTCGCCGAGCCGTTGTCGGATTAATTTTAGAGTCGTTTTTTTTCACAAAGTCGGTGTAAGTGGTTTTTTCGGGGGCAGTATCAGGCAATTTGTTGTAACCATAGTTTTCACTGCCAACATAAACGGGATCGGAATTGACAATATCGCCTAACAGCCACGGATCTGCAGGCTGCATTGCAAAACCGGTCGATTTGTCATAATGGGTGCGGTTACGAAAAATCCCGCCTGTGGTGGGTCTGGGATCAGGGTTTGGATCGGTTGATTTGCGTAATGCGTCCCTTGCCTCATGAGTGAAATCACCGCGCAAATAGTTTAATCGCCAGTCTTCGCTCGCTGTATTTGAACAATTAAGGGTTGCGCTACCGCTCAACCGTGCTTTCTGGCTGTCGGTCAAATTGGCGCATTCAAAGAGCACACCTTTAGGCGAGTTGCCTGGATTATAGGTAAAAATTTTGCGTGAGACAAAACCCGCCGAGAGGATTTTGTCAGCGGCATCCCAAGCTTTGTCACCGATGACGCCGGCATCCAATTTGCCGTTACCGTTACCATTAGGGGGATCATCTTCCCCTATATCCAAAAGTCCATTGCCGTTAATGTCTTCGCTTTTGCTGAGCGGCAATGCCGAAAAACTGCCTGTCCAATCGGTGCTGTCAAATTTGGCTTGATAAATGGCCGTATCGCTGCCCAGTTTTGTCGAGTTTGCCGCCACCGATGATGATGAGCCCACTTTACTGGAAATATCCGACAGGATGTTATTGAACGAATCGGTGAGTTCACCCAGATTATTGGCAAAATAAAACTTGCCGCCGCCACGTATTGCGGCATCTTTGAGTAACGAATTATCCAATTGGCCATTACCGTTAAGATCGTTATCCAACACACCATCGCCATTAAGGTCTTCAGTCAAAGTCTCATCAGCAAAGCCAATCGTATAAGTCACCAGATTATTCTTGTAGCCTGCCGAGGGTTTGATTAAGTCTGGGCGCAAATCCATTTCGTACAAGGCTTGGGCGACATCATCCAGGTAATCGGAGCCCCAATTTTCATACTTACGGCCTACTTTTGCACCATTTTGACAGGCTAAAAAATACTTATCCGTACCCGTAGTGCCCGTAGCATCGGTGGAACATGTTGAGCCAGTTGAAAGCATTGGAACTGTAGGGAAAGTATCGAGGTCATCCCCTGAAGGCGTTGAATCACAAAGGTTTTTAGTGGCGCAGTCCCCTGAATAATCACGCAAAGACGCGCTGATCTCGCGATCTTTAGTCGGCAAACCATCGGTGAGCAAGATGGCAAAATTTTTCTGGCAGTAATTTTCAACGGCAACTGACAGTGTGCCATGATCCGTGCTATTTTTAATACCGTCATTGTTAGCACCATTGTTATAAATAGTAGCCAGGCCAAGCAACTGATTAGTTGTCCCGGGGTGTAATGTAAGATTGCCGGTATAAGCGTCGCCGCCATCACTGAAATATCGCCCAATGTCTGCCAGGGTTTCCCCTAAAGGGGTATAGCCGGTGGGTGTCAATGTCGCAATTTGGGCATTGATGTCTTCTGCATAAGACTCAGTCAGCGTCCCCATGTCCGATTTAATCTGCCCTCCGGTATTCCCGTAAAAGGTTGTCAAGCCCAGACGTATGGTAGGGCTACTGCTATCATCGGGTATCAGGGAATTGACCAGGTTTGTAGCAGCTTCTTTGGCGATTTCCATGCGCGTTCTAGTTGTAGCCCCCCAAAGCAAGCTGCCTTTTTTAAAAGTACCGCTTTTAAAATACCAATTTAAATTCAGACCCGGATAAACATCAGAAGCCAAGCTGGTGCCATGATAATATTTGACTTTATAAAATTTGTTGTCGAAGCACTTTGACGAACTAAAAGCTGTACTGGTGCTGCAAATACTGTTGGTACAGAATCTGGGTACGCCGGATGAATCAACGACCATATTGACAGTTGTTGTTGCATCCAAAGCAGTTGCTGCGCCGCCAAATACCGTCGAATTGCAAGTGTAACTATAGTCTGCCGGCATATCATTAGGCGTATGGGCGACAGTAGTGACCGTACGGCTCATCGAGCCAGAATTATCGACCATCAACATGATATTGGGTAACGCTTTTGATACACCTATATACAATGGCTTTTGTGCAACCGTTAGCGCCATCGCCGGGGTCAGCACTAAGCTAGCCAAGAGGCCAAACAAGAGCAAGGTAATCGTTTTGTAGATATTGTTAGCGTTCATAACCCATTCCTTAATGCCAAATATATATTAAAAACAGTGTGTTGATCTTCCCCGCATCCAGCGCCTATCGTTATACACAAGTCCGGTCGAGCGTAAAAACGACATCATTCCAGCATACTCCCTGTACCCTCTAGGCCATAAAAGGCACCAGTGGATGCCGGAATGGGACGAAGCTTGGGAACTAGCAAAATTGTAGAGACGTAGCACCGCTACGTCTACGGATTACGCACGGCATACCGACCCCAAGACGTTGCGGTGCAACGTCTCTACAGTACCGCGTGTATATTCGCCCAGCATACCCTACCTAGATCACAAAAAAAGTCGGAAAATAAAAACCGTTACGCTTACCTTGTGTAAGTGGATTGTAAGGTGACGATTGCATTATTATTGCCCGTGCCACGCGCAGTAATACGATACCAAGCTGTTGTTGTGCTGCCCCCCGCACTTTGGTCATCCATAGACGCCCCCGCTTCAAGAATATTATCGTCATTGATGCCCACAACGGGGTCAAGTTGCTCAATGATATAGTCACCGCTTAGATTGCCCACACTATAGGTCTGTTTCGCGTTTATGTCAGACCAATTAACACCCTGCCAATAAGCGGGCTGTTGGCAACCCGCTGTTGTCGTATTGTCTTTATAACCGCCGGTAGCCGCGCAGGTAAATGCGGGAGGAAAAGCCGTTGCAGCTTCTCCAGCGCGTAAAATTGATTCTGCCGCTTGAAAGGCCGCCATTTCCTCTTTGCTGTTGCCTACCATTTTCTCTTCCAGTCCGGTGACTTGCGCCCCTGTTATGCCGATTAAGGTGAGCAATAACAGCATGATTAAACTGACAACCATTACCGCGCCGGATTGGCGCGTGTCATTGCCGACGTTAAAACAAACGAAAAGTTTGTGGTGGTTAAAAAAAATGTGTGGATTAAGCATCTGAATCCCCCAGGAATGAAAAATAAAAAACGGCTACCCCATATAACCGTTGGTGGTGGGAACGCAATATTTTTGCGTCCCCACCTGTTGAACCATAAACAATTACAGCGTCAGTGTTGGTCTTGTGCAGACGTTGCATTGCAACGTCTCTACGTTTTACGCATGTCTTTTAGGGTAGCCGATTGCGTAAGCTGATTGTTGAAGTAAATACCCGCCTAACACGCCTGTCAACAGGTGTAATGGGTACGCCATTATAGAGATAGGTTAAGGGTTGTGAGGCTACATTATCATCAGGCGTTGCTGCCAATAGGCTGATGCGGACACTGACAATCCTGTCTGTGCCTAAGACGTTGACGTTATTGATGGGCACATAATAATTGGCGCTGCCATCATAAGTTGGCAATGGCGTGTCAACACCATATAAAATCTGCATATTTTCAATGCCTTCAATGAGTTCTTGAGGGAGACCACCATTTATACTTTTAAACAAAGAAAAATATGTAGCTAGTCCGTTAACATCATTTTGTGGGTTAGTAGCCGCTTGAATAAAATAAGTGACCGTCTGCGTAACTAAAGCGGCAGGGGCACACGCAGATGTTGACCACGTTACTGTTACGGTATCGGATGCGTTTGCCCCTGCATCGTTAGCGCCTGTAACGGCATTCGGCACACTTGGGTTTTCTGCAGGGCACGCCCTAAAATCAGCCCTACGTAAATCTTTGCCTATAAAATTCATCGCAAACCGGCCGTTCTCTTGTACCCGCGATAAGTTTTCCTGCAATCTATAAGTCTGTTTGGTGCTAATAAAAATCTGTACTACGCCGCCAATTAAAAATAGCCCGATCAGCATGGCGACCATGAGTTCTATCAGTGTCAAACCGGCTTGCTGTTTTTTATCGTTCCCACGTTGGTGTGTTGCCATCCGCTTTAACCTTATCGTTCCCACGCTCCGGCGTGGGAATGCAGCCAGAGACGCTCCAGCGTCCCGATTGGCAACGCTGGAGCATTGCCGGATGCGTTCCCACGCTGGAGCGTGGGAACGATGCCAATCATTCAGGCTTTGCCTTAGCCAGGCGTACTGGACACCCGCCTGCATTGCCATCCGCTTTAATTGCCCAATAGTCATAATTGAAAGCCCGTTTGGAAACTGACAACATCATTAACATCAATCGTGCCGTCATTATTTCTATCACTGTTTTCAGTCCAGGTAATGGTAATTGTAAAAACTTGGGCAGCATCAACGGTTATGCTTCCGGTGCCGTTAGGTAAGGTTAGCGCTATGGCATTGTTCCATTCAAACAAATCATTTTGCGCCATATCGGCTATTGTGCAAGTTGCGCTTACCGCTATGCAGTCCGGCTGGCTGGCTGCGGCATTGGGGGCAAGCGTCATATAGGTGCTGTTTGGCAAAGGAAGCCGAGTGGCTGGATTTAACACTTCGTCTATATTGACCCGCATCCTGTCCGTCATATCGTAAGCCAGTTGCGTCGCCTGATTTCGGTTATAGGCGATCTGGTTATTTTTAAGGCTGGTCGCTTGCAGTGCCGCCAAACCTAACAATCCGCCAGAGAGCAAAACCAGCGAAACCAACACTTCAATCAGGGTAAATCCGGTGGCTTTTTTCATGGCTTAAAAACCTGCCGTACAAGAGGGGATATCGTTACCATTTTCATCTTCAGGAATACCGCTATTGTTGGCGTCTGCACCCATCCGCACCCTGCCCAAGAAATTCACAATGATTAATCTGGAGGTATTGGCTTCGGGGATATTGTTGCCATCCGAATTATTGCAAATAGCAAAGCTGCCGGGTTGGTTGCTGATGCCGTCCCGATCATACCTTATGAAACTAACAAAATTGTTGTTACCCCTCAACGTATAGTTAGCAGGTAACCCTGCATAGGTTCTAATGAGCGTATCCCCATCCCCTGCATCAAAATTACCATCACCATTAACATCTGTAAAAACATCCCAACCATCCTCCCAGTCTGCTGCAGGGTCTTTTCGAGTAAACGACGAATTGTCAACTCTACGCACGGTTACGGACACGCCACGTTTTACCGCCTCGCTACGCGCCAAATTTAACGCGGCCACCAATTCGTTAGCTGAGGTGGTCAAGCGGCTGCTGGCAATGATCTCTGCAAAGTTGGGGATAGCAATGCCTAACACGACTGCGGCGACGGAGATGCTGACCATGAGTTCAATCAGGGTGAATCCTGATTTGTGTTTCGGTAGGTTGTGCATGATGTGTTGATATCTCAAAAAACGTCTATTGCCAAATAAAGGGGGATCACTCAGGCCAGAAGGCATGGGATACTGATTTAAGCCTTTTAACAATGACCGTTGATTTTAGCAATCTGTGTGATAAAAACGTTAAATAACATTTTTACATGGTTTGTAGTATAGACTTTAAATGATATTTGTGAATTGTCCATGCCATCGTTATTTAGTAAGTGTGATGTGCTTGTAGCTTTCGGGATGTAGGCCGGAATAAGGCCGGCCACGCGTAGCGTAAGCGGATGGTTTCCGGCGCAATAAGGAATGGGTACGACACACTCGGCAACATAATGGCTGCCAGTCCTTTGAGGACTGGCAGTCATGGCATCCACTGAGCTTACAACACACACAACGAAGTTGTTTTGTGCCCATTCCTAAACACCCTTGTGCCGGAAACGCCTGCCCGTGCTATCGCTCGAACAGGCTTATTCCGGCCTACTTTCTAAATAAATGCACCCTGGCAATCACCCAGTCAATCCTGAATACCTGACGACCCGATTTCGACCGTCCCGCTTGGCGCGGTACATCGCCTGATCCGCCGCAAACACCAGTGCCTGGAAGGTTAACCCGACCTGTTTTGAATCAGCGATCCCAATGCTAATAGTGCTGTGCAAACTTTTACCGCCGATGTCCATCGCCATTGCCGCATACGTTGCACGCAAACGTTCAGCCGTTACGAAAGCCCCTTCTTCAGTGGTGGACGGCAATAACAAACAGAATTCTTCGCCGCCGTAACGGGCGAAATAATCACAGGTGCGGATAGAACCCTGTATGACAGCGGCCAAGCGTTGCAGCACCGCGTCACCCACCGGATGACCATAACTATCGTTAATCAATTTGAAATGATCGACATCAAGCATCATAACGGTCAAGGTATCGCCCGTGCGCGTAAAACGCGCCTGCAAACAGGCGGCTTCCAGCTCAAGACTACGCCGGTTTAGAGCGCCGGTCAGCATGTCACGCGACGCCAATTCCTGTAAATCAGCAGCAAGCCGATAATTCAGCAACAGCACAAAACCGAAGGTCAAGCATAACAGCGTGATGCTAGCGATAAAAAACATCACCGGATTAATCGGTAATGGCGCATAAAGGCCATAAGTCCCTTTCGGCGCAGAAAGAACCATGACCGCCCTGATCAAAAACACAGCGGTCTGCACGGCGAATGCCGTACCGGTGAACCAATAGGCGGTACGCAGTGGCGATTCAATGCGGACCAGCAACTCACGGACGCAAGCCGCATTCATCATTGCAAACACTAGCGAATTGGCGATGACGCGGGCACTCACATCAGGATGAATGACGGCAAACCAGACGTTCTGTGTACTCACCAACACGATAAGAAGACACCAAATCCGCCAATTGAACGGCTCTTCTTTGAATGCCTTAATACCGCTTAATTGCAAACTCATCCCTGTAGCCATCAGCGTGGCGCCGCATGCGATAGCCCAACCGACATCGGGCGTCTGTTGGGTATAAATGAGGCCAAGACCCAAACTAAGACTGATACACAGACTGGCCAACGCCCATTGCCGCATCCCGCGGATATTACCGGCATGTAACCCCGCCAGCGCCAACAGGCCGGAAAACAGCAGCGTCAACACGGAAATCATCACCATCATCGTGCGAATATCTAGCGTCTTCATTGTGATAACTCCTTTTTGGTAAAACGCTGTTTACAAATATCACGCATCCGAATAAGAAACAATGCGTAAAAAGCGAAAAGCGCAGGCATAACGGCATTAATTCAATACCGTTGATTTAACGATTTAGATTTGAAAACAACAGATGGCTTAGGTCGATAGTCAATTCGGTTGATATAAATGTTTACCCACCAGTTCGTCAAACTGCATTTTTAACAAATGACCTTATATGGCCCATGTATTTTGAACCTGTTTTTTTTCACAATTTTTTCATTATAAGCCTATACAGTAGTCCGGCCTTAGGGCATTAATTCAGTAACTATTACAACAATTTTAGAGGTCATAACATGAATAAATCTCTTCTCGCGTTAACAATCAGCATGATGGTTTCAGGTGTTGCAGTCGCCGCTGACGACTTTGGTATGGAAGTTCAAAACCTGCTGAAAGCCCAGTCGTTTAAATTTTTTGGTTTTGTTAAACCTGTCAGTAGCTCTGAAACTGTTTCAGTTTCACGCACACCCGGTCAAAAAGCGACAGACCTGATCAAACTGGCAACTGGCCTGAATGCTGAAATCGTTACCCGTAAGTCCGCCAACAACTCAGACATGATGGCTTTCTGGCCTAACGCTGCTAAACCTACTCATATTGTTACCTGTATCGAAGCCGGTAACGATGCAGTCGGCACATTTGCTGGCGGCCAGCCCAAACTGACCCCTTCAGTACAAACTGTCAATCTGGCTACCGGTGCAGTCAAAACCATCCTGCGCGGCATGACTGGCTGTGATGGCATCCGTCTGACACCTTGGAACACTATTGTCGCCACTGAAGAAGAAGATGACGGCGGCCTGTACGAAATCCTTA
>JAUYEP010000337.1 GCA_030689765.1 Methylovulum sp. | reverse complement strand
TAAATCCGCCATTGGCTTGCCATGCTGACGGATCATATTTTTTTCAAAGCAGATGCGTTCGTATTTTTTCAGTACCGGGGTTCGTGTTTCGCCGATAACGCGGTCACGTTCCCGAATGGTGGCGGGTACGTGGGTGATTTCATAGCGACCTGATTCACGGATACGCATATCGCCACCCAGAGTTTTAAACGCTTCGGTAAAAAATGCACGGATAAAATAGGGTTGTAATTTACGGGCTTCGGCTTTTTCCATGTCTTCCTTGACGGCATAAAGCTGTTCCAATCCCATGTGTTCTTCCACCAAGGCGTTGCGTTTAAGAATGGCTTTAAGATGTTCGGTATCAAGCGCGCCTTCAATCACTTGGTCGAGCCTTGCCTTGACATCGTCACGCTCGCCATAACGGATGGCATCAATCAGTAAGTCTTTCAGCGATACGTTATCAAAGGCTTCATCGAGAATATCAAAGACCCGACCACCCAAGGCTGCGCGTTCAATGTCTAATTTCTCCAGTAATTTTTGGAAAACCGCGCCTTCTCGGGTTTCGTTGGCGACGATATTCCAAAGATGGCAGACTTCAGTTTGTCCAATCCGGTGGATACGTCCAAAGCGTTGCTCCAAACGGTTAGGATTCCAAGGCAAGTCAGTGTGACCATCAAGTTGGCGTTTTGCAGGTTGACGCCTTCGCCTGCGGCATCGGTTGCCAGCAGTACGGTAATATCGGGATTGTTGCGGAATTCTTCCTGATTTTTTCGGCGTTCATCACGGTTGGTGCCACCGTGAATGGTCACCACGGCTTCTGGCCTGCCCAGTAAACCGGTGATTCTGTCTAGCAAATAGCTCATGGTGTCGCGGTGTTCGGTAAAAATAATCAACTTGCGACGACTACCTACTGGCGTGAACATTTCCGGCGTGTCTTGTAGCAAGGCCGATAATTCCTCCCACTTTTTATCGTTGCCAGATTGAACAACATTGCAGGCCTTGGCTTCCAGGTCTTTCAGAATGATGATTTCAGCGTGCAGCTCTTCGATGGTTTGCGCTGCGGTGGCTTGATCAACCACATCATCAACCCAGTTTTCATATTCACCCGCCAGCATTTCATCTTCGGCTTCGTCGATGTTTTTGGGCACATCTTTGACATTGTATTGCGCTAATGTCTCGGCAACTGCTCCATGCGTTGCCCTACCTCCTGCATCCCTGCAGTCGTCAGCGACTTTGTGACCACGTTGCACCAGTTTTTCTTCTTCAAGCCGATTTTCCAGGCGTTTACGTCGGCGCTTGATGGACTGATAAATCGCTTCCGGGCTGGAAGCCAATCGGCGTTGTAATTGGGTCAGCGCAAAACCGACCGTGCCTTTACGTTTGCCGTCCAGGTTATCGGCGCGGTTCATCTCATTACGGACATAATCGGTCACTTCTGAGTAGAGAGCTGCTTCCAGTGGGGATAATTCGTAGTTGGCGGTATAGGCTCTTCTCTCTGGAAATAAGGGTGTACCGTCAAATTTGAGCAGGTCTTCCTTGACCATGCGCCGCATCATGTCGCTTATATCGACTTTATGGACACCTTCGCGGTAGTGCCGTAAAACCGATCACCATCCAGCAGGGAAAGAAATAACTGAAAATCTTCTTCCTTGCCGTTATGCGGGGTAGCCGTCATCAGCAAGAAATGGCGGGTAATAGAACCGAGCAATTTACCTAGCTTGAAGCGGCCTGTTTCATTCACTTTACTGCCGAAGTAATGCGCCGACATTTTGTGCGCTTCATCGACAATGATTAAATCCCAGTCGGTATGCTGTAATTTCTCTTGGAAATCTTCATTGCGGGATAATTGGTCTAATCGAGCGATTAGCTGATTTTGTGTTTCAAAATAGTTGCCGGAGGGGCATTGTTCCTGTTTTTCGCGGCTTAAAATCTCAAAAGTGAGGCCGAATTTTTCCAACAGTTCATCCTGCCATTGCTCAGTTAAAGAACCGGGCGAAACAATTAGAATACGTTTAGCATCAGCCCGCATGATCAGTTCGCGAATATACAAGCCCGCCATAATCGTTTTACCGGCACCGGGATCATCAGCCAAGACAAAGCGCAACGGTTGCCTTGGCAGCATGGATTCGTAAACCGCAGAGATTTGATGCGGTAATGGATCAACATTCGATGTGTGAACCGCCATCATCGGGTCGAACAAATGTGCGAGGTGTATCCGGTAAGCTTCCAAGCCTAATTTGAATTCCTGCCCCGGTGCGTCAAACCCCCAGGGACGGCCTGCTTTGGCTAACTCCAAACGTAATTCGTCCGTACGAAACAGTGATTGTGTGCCGGGTTTGCCTTCCTGATCAACATAGAAAACATTAACTGCTTCGGTGCCTATCAATTGTGCATGAACGATTGTGACAATTTTGTCGCCTTCAAGTCCACGAATTTGAGCGTCTTTTTTGATGTCTTCGAGTTTGAGCATGGTTAATGAAAGTGTGATAAGGTTTTATTACCAGTAGCTTAGTACCGTTGGAGGACTCTGGCAAATGATAAGAATGCCTGAAATTGTTAATTGATTGACTGTGTTCAAACCATCTCCACAGGGCTTAAAAATAT
>JAUYEP010000335.1 GCA_030689765.1 Methylovulum sp. | reverse complement strand
TTATTCCAAAGCTAAAAAGTGGGCGGCGAGTGTTGCGCCAATCATCGCCAAGATAGTGATGCGGCTACCAAAATCGCGGACGGCAAACACTAAGGGATCATCGTGCATTTCGCCGCGTGAAGTTTTAATCCACAACCGCGCCAACCAGTAGATCAAGCCGATGGCTACGAACCATAAGCCTTGCGGGCTTACATAACTTGCGTGGGTTTCGGCAGCGCTGATAAACAAGCCAAACACCACTACCGATGACAATGCAGAGCTAACACCTAACGGCCAAAGCACGGCAAGATCGCTGGTCCGGTAATCGCGGCCATGCGTGGTTTGCCGGCCGGTTTGCTGTAAAGCCACCAGTTCCGAGCAGCGTTTTACCAAAGCGAGGCTGAAAAAGATAAAAACCGAAAAGGCCAAAAGCCAAGTGCTGGTTGGCACTCCCACAGCGATTGAGCCGGCGATGATGCGCAAGGTATAAAGCAACGAAAGCACCAGCACATCAATCAAGACATAGCGCTTCAACACCGCTGTGTAGGTGGTGGTCGTGGCAAGATACAGCAACAGCATCCACAGAAAATGTACCGATACGTTGTAGGCCAAAACTAAGCCGAGCATCAATAACACCATGGCGGCCAGAATCCCTTTTAGGATTGGGATTTGCCCGCTGGCAAAGGGACGGTTTTTTTTGCGGGGATGGGCGCGGTCACTGTCCAGATCCCAAATATCGTTACCCATGTAAGTTGCTGACGCAGACATTGAAAAGGCAAAAAATGCCAGGATAACCGCTTGCAGTTTATCGATGTCCTGAAAAGAAAAGGCCGTCAATAAGGGTACGAACAGCAGTAGATTTTTTAGCCATTGATGCACACGCAGGGCGCGTATCCAAAGCTTTACTTTACCTTGATGGGGGGGGGCACGGCTGGAAATTCCCGTTCAATAGGGATGCTTTGGCGTACTGCATTGCCGACACGGCTTGAGGTGTTGACTAGAATTGCCGCCTGCGCCGCTTGCCATATAGGTAAGTCCGCTTGGCTATCGCCCGCATAAACAAAATTTTGGCCAACCGTTTGTTGAATGGCTGCAAGCTTGGTGGTGCCTTTGAGGTTGCGGCTTTCATCGCTGGACAGTACATCATCGAATAAATCGAGATGAGTCGCGACGGCATGGGCAATGCTTTTGTGCGCGGCAGTGGCAAGTATCAATTGCCTGCCCTGTTGCTTTTCGCTGCGCAAATAGCCGATTAACTCTGTCCGGTAGGGCAAATTTTTAACCGGCAATGAGATTTTGAATGCTATGGCGGCTTTGAAGCTGGCACGCCCCTTAAGCAACCAAAACGGCAGTTTGAACAAATCTAAAGGATGTTGTTTGCCAAGTTGTATGATCGATTCGACTAAAGTATCCGTTGCCGTCAGTGTCCCGTCCAAATCAATAACAAGGGGGATAGTTGATGCCTCAGTCATTTTATTTTCCAGTTAGGGGATATGGCCGTCAATTAACTTGACCGCTGTTTTTCAAGCATTGTACTTCAATAAAAGACATGACCAAACTATCTGCCTGGCATCTGCGGCGGAAGGCGGCATCACCGTACCATCAAGCAAGTCTGCAATCCGAGAATTTTCAAGTGCGCCGTAAAAACGCCATCAGAAACTATCTGTTTATCGCGATTTGTAGTTACGTCCAGCGCAGCTTGTTCAACAAGGGGTCATACAGGATTTAAGGCGTGGCAAAAATCTCCAATACGAGCGGCTTATCTGTAGCCAGTAGCATTCAGCCCCTCGCAATAAAAATACCCCAATCTTTGTTCATGTTTTGTAAAACTATACCTTGACGATAAACCTCCAAGTTGTTACATTATCGTGAAATTATATATAAACAAATGGGCAATAAATATAGGGGGATAAAACTATTAAATTTATTCATTGTCATCATTTGAAAATATAAACGTGAATGGCATTGATACCAGTCACAGCGCAATCGATCATGTTTTTAAGGAATTGGCGAAATGGCTTATTTAACTGAACAGTTGTCAAGACAAAAATCAGGGCTTGTTGTTGATGACAACGAGGCCAGGGCTGCGGGATCTGCACCCGTTGTTGACCGGACACAGGACGGTGTCGAACAGGGTAATTTTGAGATTGCCCGTAACCTAAAGGATCAGAAAGACAGGCTTATTGAGGCGTTATCGCATTTTCCGGTTGTTGCGCTATGGCTATTAAATGAGCATGAAAAATCAGCTTATGTTGCCGGACAGGAGGAGGATGACTCGCTTGTGTCAGATTTGGCAACGGCATTGGATGAAATCAAAAATCATTACCTGTCTGCCGGCCAGTCTTTTACTAACCAAAATCACGCTACTTTCACAACGGATACCAAGCAATTGGTGTCCGCATTACAGCGCTTCCCTTTTTCTTTTGATGATCTGACAAAAATTACTGATGTCATTGTTTATGCCTGTCACAGTAGGGCGCTTTGTGACGCGCCGCCAAGCAACCCTTCTGATGTTCTGGCCAGCCGATTAGCAAGCCTGAAACGCCGCAGCCGTTTGAGTAGGTCAAAATTATCTGATTTGTTTACCGCGATAGCGGGTAATGAGGAAGACTTTTTGTTTTTATCCCGTAGTGATATGCACAACTATGCCACGGAGATGGTCATTGCTGAACAACTCTGGTTAAACGCAAGACAAGAACTCGCCAAAGCCAATACCAGACTGGTGTTATTTATTGCCAACCAATACAAAGCAGGTTTTCTCGATTTTGATGATCTGGTGCAGGAAGGCCAAGCGGGCTTGTTAAAAGCAGTCGATAAATTTGATTATCGGCTAGGCTTCCAGTTTTCAACGTATGCAGGCTATTGGATCAGGCAGGCCATTTCCAGGTCATTGTCCCGCTGTGAAAGATTGGTGCGCGTGCCTTGCGGACAGGTGGCCAATATCAATAAAGTCTATCGCGCTAAAAATGAAATGACCTTACTGGCGGGCGTAGAACCTTCTATTAATGAACTGGCCGACTATACAAAACTCTCGCATAACGAGATCAATTCCATTTTGACATTTTCCCAAACAGTCCTTTCGCTGGAAAGTTCAGACGATGATGAAGAGGGCTTTGCGCCCATTGATTTTTTAGAGCAGCAAACATTTGCACATCCTTTTAAATCTATCGCTGAAGTTGAGCTTGGTGAGTTATTAAGCAAAGCGATAGAAACGCTTAATCCGCGTGAAGCGAAAGTAATTTGCGGGCATTTTGGCGTTGACACAGACAGGGAAATGACCTTGCGGGAAATAGGTTCTGAACTCAATCTGACCAGGGAACGGGTCCGGCAAATTCAGGTGGTGGCACTGAATAAAATTAAGGTCAATTTCGGACAGCAATTAATGTGTTTTTTATAACGTTAAAAAGATGATTTAATTGTAACCAAGCCGCTCGTGTTTTTGCAGAAGTTGGTGATCCGTACAAATTATCAGTGTAATGGTGGCGTGGAGGCGTCGGGTTTTGAATAGTGACAATAAACAATCGTGACTCTAATAGATGACCTTACCTAAGGTCAGGAGATGAAAGATGAAAAAATACATATTAAACGCGCTACTTTGGGGCGTTGTGCTTACTGGGGCTTTCCTTATATACGAGCGGGTAAACACTGCCCCGCCATTACAAGACTCGTTAGCCTACTCGGAATTTATAATCAAGGTTAAAAACGGCTTGGTTGACCGCGTTGAAATCAGCGGCCAGCTTATTAAAATAAGGACATCAGACGGTCAAAACTTTGAGACTTTCAATCCTGGCGACCCCCATTTAATTGATGATCTGCTCGATGCCAAAGTGCAGATAAGAACCATACCACCTGTCCAGCAGTCGCTTTTCATGCAGATATTTATCTCCTGGTTTCCGATGCTGCTGTTGGTTGCCGTATGGGTCATTTACATGCGTAAAATGCAGGGCGGCGGTTTAGGCGGTAATAATTTCGGCAAAAGCAAAGCTAAAATGCTCGAAGAAGACAAGATGACAGCAACGTTTGACGATGTGGCAGGTTGTGAAGAAGCCAAGGAGGAGGTCGCCGAGCTGGTTGATTTCCTGTCTGATCCGCAGAAATTCCAAAAATTGGGCGGTCAAATACCGCGGGGTATCTTAATGGTAGGGCCTCCAGGAACAGGCAAGACCCTGATTGCACGGGCGATTGCCGGTGAAGCTGGAGTCAAGTTCTTCACCATTTCCGGCTCGGATTTCGTTGAAATGTTTGTTGGTGTTGGCGCGTCCAGAGTCAGGGATATGTTTGCGCAGGCTAAAGAACATGCGCCCTGCATCATTTTTATTGATGAAATTGATGCGGTCGGCCGTCAACGTGGCGGTGCGGGAATAGGCGGCGGTAATGACGAGCGTGAGCAGACATTGAATCAATTGCTGGTGGAGATGGACGGCTTTAATGGTAACGAAGGCGTGATTGTCATCGCGGCAACCAACCGTGCGGATGTGCTGGATAAGGCATTGCTTAGGCCGGGCCGTTTTGACCGCCAGGTTAACGTCGGCTTGCCTGATGTGCGCGGACGGGAGCAAATCCTTAACGTGCATATCAAAAAAGTGCCCGCAGCAGCTGATGTCGAGTTGAAATACATCGCCAGAGGGACACCTGGTTTTTCGGGTGCGGAACTTGCCAATGTAGTCAATGAAGCCGCTTTGTTTGCCGCCAGGTCAAATAAAAGTGAAGTCAGCATGAGCGACCTTGAAAAAGCCAAGGACAAGATTCTCATGGGGGCGGAAAGGCATACGATGGTGATGACTGAAGATGACAAGCTATTGACGGCTTATCATGAAGCGGGCCATTGCATTGTGGGCCAATCATCACCAGATCATGATCCGGTGTACAAAGTTAGCATTATGCCCAGAGGTAGGGCGCTAGGTATCACCATGTTCCTGCCTGAAAGGGACCAGTACAGCGCCAGCAAGCGCAAACTGGAAAGCCAGATTGCCAGCCTGTTCGGTGGACGGATTGCCGAGCTTATGATTTACGGTGGCGATCGTGTCACGACCGGTGCGTCAAATGACATCGAGCGGGCGACTGAACTGGCCCGTAACATGGTTACCCGCTGGGGTTTTTCCGACAAACTGGGGCCTTTGGTTTACGGTGAGGAAGGGGGGCAGCCGTTCATGGGCTTTCCCGGTTCACAAGGCAGCAAGGTATCCAATAATGTTGCCCATCAGATTGATGATGAAATACGCGCAGTGATAGATCGTAACTATCAACGCGCAGAAACAATTTTGACAGAAAATATCAGTATCCTGCATAAAATGGCCGATGCGCTAATGAAATGGGAAACGATAGACAAAGACCAAATTGAGGCGTTAATGGCCGGCAAGAACCCGCTGCCGCCAAAAGATGACGATGTGACCAACAAGCCCACTGTTAGCAAACAGGAAAAAGTTGAGCCGATTGACATTAAGGCAGTGAAGACCAAAATTAACAAAAACAAGCCTGCCGGACAAGTTTGAGGTGCGCTCATTTTGGGGGGAGCTAAGGCTCCCCCTTTTTTTGTCATTGATTTAGCGGAAAGATGGTGTGGTGTCTGGTGCGTTAATAAAATGTTTTAGCTGTTTGGATTAAAGCGGGAGCTTGTATAATTGTAGCGTTTTCAATCTTCGTGTGTGGGTCTTGTACAGACGTTGCAATGCAACGTCTGTACGTCTGCCGCAACCCTTTCATTAACCTAAAACCCTATCTTAAAGAAAATCCTATGGCACTGTATTGTGGAATCGTCGGTTTACCGAATGTTGGAAAGTCGACTTTATTTAACGCACTGACACGCGCAAAAATCGCCGCCGAAAATTATCCGTTTTGCACCATTGACCCTAATGTCGGCGTAGTGCCCGTGCCAGACAGCAGAATGGAACAACTCGCACAAATCGTCAAACCTGAGCGTGTATTGCCGACAACCATTGAATTTGTTGACATAGCCGGACTGGTTGCTGGCGCATCAAAAGGCGAAGGGTTGGGCAACAAGTTTCTCGCCAATATCCGTGAAACCGATGCGATTGCGCATGTCGTGCGTTGCTTTCAAGATGACAATGTTGTCCATGTGGCTGGAAAAATTGATCCGGTATCGGATATTGAAGTCATCAATACGGAATTGGCGTTGGCTGACATGGCTTGTGTTGAAAAAGCCTTGCTGCGCGTAAGCAAGAGCGCAAAATCTGGCAATAAAGATGACATGCAAAAAAAGCAGGTTTTAGAGCGGGTATTGGTTCAGCTCGATACCGGTGAGCCGGCGCGTGGACTGGGTTTAAATGAGGGTGAGAAAGCCCTGATTAAAGACCTTTGCCTAATGACCCTAAAACCGACAATGTATATTGCCAACGTGCAGGATGATGGCTTTGAAAATAATCCCTTGCTGGATAAAGTACAAGTACTTGCTGATAAAGAAGGCGCAATGGTTGTGCCCATCTGTGCCGCAATAGAAGCAGAAATAGCTTTGCTGGATGAAGAGGAAAGAAAGGAATTTCTCGATGATCTAGGGCTCGAAGAACCTGGCTTAAATCGGGTTGTAAGGGCGGGTTATCAATTACTAAACCTGGCGACTTATTTTACGGCAGGCGTTAAAGAAGTCAGGGCTTGGACAATTCCCATCGGGGCATCGGCACCGCAAGCGGCGGGTGTTATTCATACCGATTTTGAAAAAGGCTTCATTCGGGCTGAAGTTATTTCATTTCAGGATTTTATCGCTTACAAGGGCGAGCAAGGCGCGAAAGATGCTGGGAAATGGAGGCTCGAAGGCAAGGATTATATTGTCAAAGACGGCGATGTTATGCATTTCAGGTTCAATGTTTGACAAAATAGGGACAGGTACATATAATCCCCTGCTCTTACATACCTGCCAAATGGCGATATAGCTCAGTTGGTTAGAGCACGGGATTCATAACCCCGGGGCCGGTGGTTCAAGTCCACCTATCGCCACCATAAAAATCAATACGTTACATAGATTTTAGCCTTCACTAAAAATCCTAAATTGAAAAATGGCGCAATTTTGGCGCACTTCAAAAAAACAGCCATAACAAACCGCAACACTTGCCAGAATTTTAGGCACAAAAAAACCGGCATATTTAGCCGGTTTATGAATTTCCTAATCTTGCCCGTCAAACAGTCATTAAATCTAAAAACATCAAACGGTGTTCAGCCAATTGGTTGCCTTCTGAATCCAGCAACACAAAACCCTGTTGGTAGTGGGTGAAATCTGCAATCTGCTGTACACTTTTCCCTATGACACACTATCAAGAAATCACCTGCCCGAAATGCGGCAGCAACGACCTTATGAAGGCAGGGCGTAATGCCCATGGAGGGCAGCGTTACTGTTGCCAGGCATCGGATTGCCCGACCAAAACCTTCATGCTAACGTACCGTCATCGTGCGTATGGACCAGGCATCAAGGAACAG
>JAUYEP010000327.1 GCA_030689765.1 Methylovulum sp. | reverse complement strand
TGAAGACGACCTGGTTGCAACCGAATATGGCTACACCGAGCGTCAGTAAGAATAAATGGCGCATAATATCCCCCTTATTGTGTCTTTTTTAACAGTGACAACTAACCCTATTAGAAGGATGCCGCGTCTATGTTTTCGTGTCAAGGGCACATTAATAAAACTTTAAGTTTTTAAAAGCTTAACTGGTTATTTAAGCCTATTTAGCACAATTTAGTCTGGTGGGCACATGCTTTTCGCGCCCACACGGACAATGCCCTGGGTTGTCTGGAAATGGGGAATAGGAAAGCGTTGTCCAACGCACAGGATTATTGTTGCTAATGGGTGAAATCTGTAATCAAGTAAAAATATTGATACCAAACTCGATTTTGTTGACGGGCAAGCCGATGACTGTATCTTGCATCAATTCAAGTTTCAGGAAGCCAACCGTCTTGCGTACAAGACGTTTGATCCAAGCCCTAAAATGCAGGCCATAGGGACTCATTTCGATATATTTTTTGGCTTAAAGTATATCGAAAATTACAGGTTACACCCACTACCCGGCGTAGCAGGCAGCGGAGCGGGCCGCAACAGGTTGTGACATCCTATTTCGATAGGAACTTCTGCTGGTTGGCTTGCCCTACTTCACAATCACCAGAAATGGCAGCTATTTGTGGTGCCAAGATAATACAAATCAATCCAGACGTTACACCATTGATAGAACAGCGCATTACAACCTTACAGGTGAGGCTGGCGAGGTACTGCCTAATCTGCTTAATGCCTTATCAGATTTGCCATAGTCAAAACCTTTGAAGGTACGCAACGATTTGGCACTATTCGTGGTTAAATTCCACTGCTCGTAAAAACTCTGTTAACATTTTCGATGCCATAAAAAGCGCTTTTTCTTGAAGCCCCTTTTATTCCCCAACCTCAGTCCTAAATTGTTACCTGGGTTGGCCTAAGTAATTACCTTTTTTCAATATCTAGACCAAAATGACCCATTAATAATGAGAAGCCACCAAATGTTGGAGCTAGCAATTTCTCCTCGATATACCATAAGTATCTACACATCTTTGATTAGTTCTTGTAAAACAAATAGTTAGCATATTTGACGAAAAGTGGCAATTTCATAAAAATCAAATGGTTGCAAAACTTGTGTAGATACTCATGCTCGATATACATCACTTAAGATTATAGGGTGCGGATAAACTCGCATTTACAACATTTCTGCCATGCTAAATATCATCTGGATGGGCTTTTTTCTCGCCGCATTTTGCACTGCGCTGTTCAAGCTGGTTTTCCTGGGGGATCAGCAGGTTTTTGCGCAAATCATGGCAGCTATGTTTGCGTTGTCGAAATCGGCTTTTGAAATTTCCTTGGGCTTAACCGGCGTACTGGCCCTGTGGCTGGGGATTATGCGCATCGGTGAAAAAAGCGGTTTTATCCATTTGTTAACCCAAGGCCTGACGCCGTTATTTAGCCGGTTAATGCCCGATGTGCCCAAAGGCCATCCCGCTTTAGGCGCTATCGTGATGAATATTTCCGCCAATGCGTTGGGTCTGGACAATGCCGCGACCCCGTTGGGCATCAAAGCGATGCAGGAACTGCAATCGCTTAATCCCGATCCTGAAACCGCCAGCAACGCGCAAATCCTGTTTCTGGTGATCAACACTTCAGGCGTTACCTTGTTTCCGGTGACGATTTTCACCTACCGCGCCCAATTGGGCGCAGCCAATCCGACCGACGTATTTATCCCGATCCTGATAGCCACTTATATGGGCACAATGGTGGGTTTGCTTGCCGTCGCCTACGTGCAAAAAATCAATCTGCTGGATAAAGTTATCTTGGCTTATTTGGGCGGATTTACGCTGATAGTCGGCGGCATACTGGCTTATTTTTCAAGCCTGCCGCAACAGCAGATGCTTGAGCAATCCGCGATCATCAGCAATTTGATGCTGTTTTCACTGGTCATTATTTTTATTCTCGGTGCGGTTGATAAGGGGGTCAATGCTTATGACGCGTTCATCGAAGGCGCAAAAGAAGGCTTTCAGACCGCCATCACGATCATCCCTTATTTGGTCGCGATGTTGGTTGCGATTGGCGTGTTCCGGGCCAGCGGCGCATTGGAGTTATTGGCCGATCTGGCCCGCTTGGCCGTGCATTACTTCATGCTTGATGACCGCTTCGTCGATGCCCTGCCTACCGCATTGATGAAGCCATTCAGCGGCAGCGGCGCCAGGGCCATGATGATCGATACCATGAAAACCCTAGGTGCTGATTCGTTTGCCGGACGCTTGTCGGCCATCGTGCAAGGAAGCAGCGAAACCACCTTTTATGTGCTGGCGATACTTCGGCTCGGTCGGCATCAAACATATCCGCCATGCCGCCGCATGCGGGATAATAGCCGACTTTGCAGGCATAGTTGCGTCCATTTTGGTCGCCTACTGGTTTTTCGGGTGATAGAAATATAATCAATTACTCCCACCTTACTTTGAAAACGTACCTTTTTGAAATTACGGGACACCTTGCCAATTAAGATCTGCCAAGTTATATAAGTAATGATGTAAAAGTTATTCGGAATTTTATGTCCACACCACCCAGGATTCATAAGGCTTCGATTTTAAATAAATTCCGCACCACTGCTTAGGGCGCCTTCTCTGAAAGATAGAATTTAAAGAAAAATAGTCTTATACAGCGTTTTTAATATCGGTTAGGAATGAGCATGATATAACTTGATCAAGTGTTCGTTGTAGGTGCGGATTTATCCGCACAGTGCGAATGAATTCGCACCTACATTTGCTGAACTTATTTCATGCTCATTCCTTAGTTATTTCGCCGGAATCCAAAACATGTTTTGGATTCCGCTACCTAACAAAATGTCATTAACCCAATCTGAAAACGCGGTAAGTTTGCTAATGGGGCACTTGAATTTAAGGCTTATAAATCATGATTGAAAATGCAGATCAATTAAATCGGTTTCGGGGCTGTCTTTTGGGATTGGCCTGTGGTGATGCGGTAGGGACAACGGTCGAGTTTAGCCCACGAGGAACATTTGAAAGGGTCACTGATATGACAGGCGGCGGGCCGTTCCGGCTCAAACCAGGTGAATGGACAGATGACACTTCAATGGCTCTGTGTCTTGCAGCAAGCCTCATTGAAATGGGGCAATTTAATGCTGAAGACCAGATGCGGCGTTATTGCCAATGGATGGATAAAGGATATATGAGCAGCAATGGCCGCTGCTTTGATATTGGTAACGCGACAAGCAATGCGCTATGGCGTTTCAAAGAAACAGGCGAGCCATTCAGTGGCTCAACCCAAGCAAACTCAGCGGGCAACGGTTGCCTGATGCGTCTCGCCCCTGTGCCCCTATTTTTTTATCCCAACCGCGATGAGTTAATTGCCATGTCTGGGCAAAGCGCCAGAACAACACATGGTGCTTCTGAATGTATTGAATCCAGCCAACTTTTTGGGGCTATATTGTTTATGGCATTATCAGGGGCCAATAAGGAAGATATTCTTTTTGCCCATGGCGTTACCGATATTAAATCAGAAGGCATTGCTGCAATTGCACACGGTGATTATCAAAGCAAAACCATTAATGACATTCGTGGGTCGGGTTATGTCGTTGAAAGCCTTGAAGCGGCGCTATGGTGTTTTTTGCATGCCAATACTTTTCAAGAAGCTATTTTACAAGCCGCCAATTTAGGTGATGATGCAGACACAACCGCTGCAATCTGCGGTCAAGTGGCTGGGGCATATTATGGCGAATCCGGTATTCCTGGGCATTGGAAAGACCGTCTTGCCATGAAAACTGAAATCAGTTTGTTAGCCGATCAGCTATATCAAAAATAGGCAGTGGTTAATATCTGACTGGCATGGGCCAAGTTATATTCAGGTATAAAAAGTTGCAGGGCGATATGATGGAATTCCTGTTTTTTAAGGGACGCCAAGGATTTTCGTACAAATCTGGACAAACGCTGCCGTAAGGTGGTTTCTGTTACCATGCCATCAGTTTACAACAAACAGCCAGAATCCAGCCACTACCAACCCAACATTTCCGCACGAAGGTGTTGGGTTGCCTAAAGCGCCTGCTGTTGGCGCGAAAAGATGCAACCCAACTTTCTACTGCCCGCTTAAGATCGGGAGTTTACCCGACCTGACGTGAAGGGGTTTTCAAAGCTCTCCAGCACTTTAATGTAATTTACCCGCTCGAAAGCCCCGGGGTCTTTTACATTTTGTCGGCTCATAACCCCTCTGACTTCGGCTAAGGCATGGTAATCCCTTGCGTTCAGCCAACGCTCCGTCCCGTTTACCAGCACACTTAAATATTGCGGGCCATTTTTCATCAAAGCGGATGCCACCGTCACCACATCGGCACCCGCCAACAGGTATTTGATGACTTCTGTTGACGAATGGACGCCCCGGCTGGCGGCTAAGGACGCTTTGATGCGTCCATACAATACGGCAATCCAGAGCAAAGGCACGCGAATTTCAGCGGCGGTGCTCAAATCGGCCCGTGGGTCAATCCGCAAATTATCCAGATCAATATCCGGCTGGTAAAAGCGGTTGAATAACACCAGGGCATCAGCACCGGCTTCATCCAGACGTTTCGCCATATTGCCCGTGGCGCTGAAAAACGGGTTAAGTTTTATCGCAACCGGAATGGCAACCGCCTCTTTTACCGCTTTTAAAATATCGAAATAGCATTGTTCCACGTCTGAAGTCAGCATGTCGATGTCAGTCGGGATAAAGTAGATGTTCAGCTCAATCGCGCTGGCGCCGGCTTCTTGAATCTGTTTGGCGTAATCAATCCAGCCGGCGTTGGTAACGCCGTTAAGGCTGCCAATAATAGGGATGTCAGTCGCATCCACCGCCTTCCTGATCAAATTGAGATATTGTTCGGGGCCTTTGTGCGTCGTTTCGATATGGGGAAAATAATTGATCGATTCGGCAAAGCTTTCCGTCCCGGACTCCAGAAAAAAATCAAAAGCGTCATTTTCCCGGCGGATCTGTTCCTCAAATAGCGAATACATCACGATAGCTGATGCGCCGCAGTCTTCCAATGTTTTGATACCCTCCAGCGTATCCGACAAAGGCGATGAAGAGGCAATGATGGGATGTTTGAGTTTTAAACCCATGTAATCAGTTGATAAGTCCATGTTGTAACTCCTCTAATCGGTTAGATTGGCATCAGGATGGAACTGTCTGCCAGAGCTAGTCGCCATCTGTTCATAAATTTCCCATTTTTGGTTAACAATCTGTTGCGCCAGCGTCATCATGCGCTCCGCTTCGTCAGGGTTAGTCCTTTGCAGCATTTTGTAACGTAATTCATTGTAGGCGTAATCTTTAAAACGGATTCGTGGTCTGGGTGAATCCAGCACAAAAGGGTTTTTTTCAGATTGGCGTAAAACAGGGTTATAGCGGATTAACGGCCAATACCCACTTGCGGCAGCCAAGTCCTGTTGTTTTAAGCCATGCTGCATGTTGATGCCATGCGCAATGCAATGGCTGTAAGCCAAAATTAACGAAGGCCCAGGATAAGCTTCCGCTTCGCGCATTGCCAACAGCGTTTGCTGGGGATTGGCGCCCATTGCGATACGGGCGACGTAAACATTGCCGTAAGAAATGGCTTGCAAGGCAATATCCTTTTTCGCCACCGATTTTCCGCCTGCCGCAAACTTGGCGACAGCCCCCAACGGCGTTGATTTGGACATTTGCCCGCCGGTGTTGGAATAGACTTCAGTATCTAAAACCAGCACATTGACATCCCGCCCGCTGGCGAGAATATGGTCCAGCCCACCTGAACCAATGTCATAAGCCCAGCCATCACCGCCGATAATCCAGATGCTGCGCCGCACCAGATGGTCAACAACCGACAATAAATCTTGGGCAAGCTCGCTATTTCTGTGCAGCAATACTGCTTTTAATTCCGCGACCCGTTCGCGTTGAAGGCGGATTTGCGACTCGGTTTTTTGCGGCGCATTGAGCAACTCATTAACAAAATCACTGCCTAATTCCCGTTGGAATTCGCGGGTCAGCTGCATTGCCAAGGCGCGGTGTTTGTCGGCTGTCAGACGGAAGCCAAAACCGAATTCGGCATTATCTTCAAACAGCGAATTGGACCAGGCCGGGCCGCGCCCTTCGTGGTTTTTCGTCCACGGCGTGGTTGGCAGGTTGCCGCCGTAAATGGAAGAACAACCGGTGGCATTGGCGACAATCAGGCGGTCTCCGAATAATTGCGAGACCAGTTTGACATAAGGTGTCTCACCGCAACCGGCACAGGCGCCCGAAAACTCAAACAGCGGCTGAAGAAATTGAGCGCCGCGAATCGATGAAAAATCCATACGCGCCCGATCATTGACCGGCAAAGTTTCAAAGAAACGGATATTTTCTTTTTCCTGCACCATCAACGGCGCTTTCGCCTTCATATTGATCGCTTTGACACCGCTTTCCTTTAGGCTTACTGCGGGGCAAACGCTGACGCACAAATTACAGCCGGTGCAATCTTCAAGATAAACTTGCAAGGTATAACGGGTTTCAGGAAAACCCCGTGCGCTGATTTTTGCCGATTTAAAACCGTCAGGTGCGTTTTCCAACGCCCGTTGGTTATAAAATTTGGCGCGGATAACCGAATGCGGACAAACAAAACTGCAATTGCCGCATTGAATGCAAAGATCCGGCTCCCATTCCGGGACATATTGCGAAACATTACGCTTTTCCCAAGCCGTCGTACCCGAAGGATACGTGCCGTCTTGCGGCAATTGGCTAACCGACAACTCATCGCCCGTACCCGCCATCATTTTGGCGGTCACTTCTTGCACGAAAGCAGGCGCTTCAACTGGGACAATCAGCGGCATTTCCAAAATGCTTGTCACTTGCAGCGGCACATTGACCTGATGCAGATTCGCCAGCGTTTGGTCAACCGCCGCGAAATTCTTCAGCACAATGTCTTCGCCTTTTTTGCTGTAGGTTTTCTTGATGGCTTCTTTTATCTTGGCAATCGCCTGTTCGCGGGGCAGAACGCCGGACAGCGCAAAAAAGCAGGTTTGCAAAATAGTATTGACACGATTGCCCATGTCCGTATCAAGTGCCACTTGTGCCGCATCGATAACATAAAAAGACAAGCGTTTAGTGATGAGCCGCTCCTGGACATAACGGGGCAGATGATCCCAGACTTCTTCAGCGGTAAACGGGCTGTTCAGTAAAAACACTGAATTGGGCGCGGCTTGCGCCAAAATATCGGTCTTGAATAAAAAATTAAACTGGTGACAGCCAATAAATTGCGCCTTTTGCACCAGATACGGCGCACGGATGGGTTCAGGGCCAAAGCGCAAATGTGAGACGGTTTGCGAGCCGGATTTTTTGGAGTCGTAAACAAAATAGCCTTGGGCATAAAAACCAGGCAAATCGCCGATGATTTTAATGGTGTTTTTATTGGCGCCCACCGTGCCATCCGCACCCAGACCAAAGAACAAAGCACAAATGACTTTATCAGAATCAATATTAAACGCCGGATCATAAGCCAGGCTGTTATGGCCCACATCATCGTTGATGCCTATTGTGAAATGATTTTTAGGCGGCGTTTTTGCCAGTTCATCGAATATCCCTTTGACCATCGCGGGGGTAAATTCTTTTGAAGACAAACCATAACGCCCACCCACGATTTTGGGCATGTTGGCGAGCTTACCGGTGTTGATCGCTTCGGCAAAGGTGGTTATCACATCATGGAACAAGGGTTCACCCGTTGCACCTGGAGATTTGGTCCGATCCAAAACAGCAACGGACTGCGTAGTCAACGGCAGTGCGTCGAGAAACCCATTTTTGTCAAAAGGCAGGTACAAACGCACATGGATTACGCCGATTTTTTCACCTTGTTGCACGAGGCTGGCAACGGTTTCCTTCACCGTTTCAGCCGCAGAACCCATGATGACAATAATTTTTACCGCATCCCCGGCGCCGCTGTATTCAAACAAGCGGTAATTGCGCCCAGTAATTGCGGCAAATTTGTCCATGGTTGCTTGTACGATAGCCGGAACTTTAGCGTAAAAAGGATTGACGGTTTCCCGTGCCTGAAAATAAATGTCAGGATTTTGCGCCGTCCCGCGAATAAAGGGATTATCAGGATTAAGCCCGCGCCCGCGATGCGCCCTGACCAATTCGCCATTAATCATTGCGCGGATTTGCCCGTCGTTAAGCAGCTCAATTTTGTTCACTTCGTGTGAGGTCCGAAAACCATCGAAGAAATGTATGAAGGGGATACGCGCTTCCAATGATGATGCCTGGGCGATTAACGCCATATCATGCGCTTCCTGGACGGAACTGGAACCTAGCAGGGCAAAACCGGTGTCACGCACCGCCATGACATCGGAATGGTCGCCGAAAATTGACAAGCCTTGCGCCGCCAAAGAACGTGCGGCGACATGAAACACCGTCGCCGTCAATTCGCCGGCAATCTTGTACATGTTGGGGATCATCAACAGCAAGCCCTGTGATGCCGTAAAGGTCGTCGACAACGCGCCGGTTTGCAACGCGCCATGCACCGCGCCCGCCGCGCCGCCTTCGCTCTGCATTTCGGCAATTAACGGAATATTGCCCCAGATATTGGTTTTGCCTTCCGCCGCCCATTGGTCGGCCCATTCTGCCATCGTAGATGACGGCGTGATGGGATAGATGGCGCAAACCTCATTGATCCGGTAAGCGACATAAGCGACGGCTTCGCTGCCGTCAACGGTGACTACTTGATTTTCGGTCATGGTTTATTCTCCTTTCTCGGCAACCATTTCTATAGCATGGCAGGGACATTGTTCAAAACAAACCGCGCAACCGGTACATAATTCATAAACATAACGGTAGCGGTTACCTGGGCCTAATTTGACAATTGCCGTTTCAGGACAGGCACCATAGCAGCCGTCACATTCAAAACAGTTGCCGCAGGAAAAACAACGTTGCGCTTCGAAGGTGGCATCCGCTGTATTTAACCCCGCAACAATTTCAGAAAAATCATCGGTACGCCGTTCGGCGGGGATATGGCCTTGTTTTTTGGGATCGGCATCCGTTTGATACCAGGTATGCAGTTTTTCGTAGCCTACAAGCTCATGTTTAGGGGCACAAATATAACGCGTGCCCCGCAGCCACGCATCAATGTGACGCGCCGCTTTTTTGCCATGACCGACCCCGGCGGTAACGGTCCGCTCGCTAGGGACCATATCGCCGCCAGCAAAAATACCTGCCGCACCGGTTTTCATGCCCGAATCGACGATAACCGTGCCATCGTAAGTGAATTCGATGCTTGGGATTGAACGTAAAAATCCAGTGTCGGTATCCTGGCCCACGGCTAAAATAAGCGCATCAGCCTCCAGGGTTTCATATTCGCCAGTCGGTTGTGGCCTGCCGCTTGCATCCAACGCCATTATTTCAACGGTTATGGATGCTTCATCCATTTCGGTAATGGTGCGTAACCAGTTGATTTTGACGCCTTCCTCAATGGCCTCATCGGCTTCAAAGGAATGCGCCGGCATGTGTTCGCGGTCGCGCCGGTAGATGATCAGGGCTTCCTCAGCACCCAGCCGTTTCGCTGTCCGTGCCGCGTCCATTGCGGTATTGCCGCCGCCGTAAATGGCGACCTTACGGCCTAATTTAGGCGCGTTTCCTGCCGATGTTTCGCGTAAAAAAGTAATCGCGTCGAGCATTTTGGACGCATCCCGCGCCGGAATGTCAATCCGCTTGCTAAGATGTGCGCCAACAGCAACGAAAACCGCATCGAAGTTGCCTTCCCGCTTATCGGCGAGCAGATTGTCCACTTTTCGGTTGAGCACAATATCCACGCCCAAGGCTTCGATCCGTTTAATCTCCGCATCAAGCTCGTGGCGTGGTAAACGGTAGGCAGGAATGCCAAAGCGCATCATGCCGCCAGCGACAGGCCCTGCATCATAAATCACTGCCTTATGTCCTAGCCGCGCCAGATGATAAGCGGCTGACAAACCACTCGGGCCGGCGCCGATAATCAAAATCCGCTTGCCAGTAGGGGCAACGTCAGGCGTAATCTGCCACCGTTCAGCTAAGGCCATATCGCCTAACAAGCGTTCGACGGCATGGACACTAACTGCGCCGTCCAATTGCTCGCGGTTGCATTGGCTTTCGCAAGGATGGTAACAAACCCTGCCATGAATGGCGGGCATAGGATTGTCCTTCATGATTTCCTGCCACGCTTGATGGTATTGACCGGCTTGCACCAGCGCTAACCAAGCCTGGATATTTTCACCGGCTGGGCAAGCGTTGTTGCAGGGTGGCAGAAAATCCTGGTAAACCGGACGGTGAGTTCGAATAGGCCCAGTGCCTTGGTCATGCCTTTGCAGATCCGCCGGGCGGGTTATATCAGCAGGTTTATTGGTCATGGTAATGTCCTTGTAGCGTTTACAAATCGAGGGAACAATTTTTTCGGGTAGCTTATCAGCGTCTTCGCCAGTGCAATAGTGTAAGTGCAACATCCATAGGGTAAATAGTATAGTCCAATACAAACCACTAGAGGCATCCGCAAGGGGCCGCCCTTTGTAGACCATCGCCTTTGTCTTGAATGGAAACAGGGTTTATGTAACCATTATCACTAGTGGATAGGTTATGTGAGCTTCCATAGTTTGTATCTTGATCCGTTGTGGGTCACACGAAATCAATAAGGTAAGGCCATGCAGGGATATTTTTGTTTATGATCGGCGGCTGCCTGTTAGTCGTCAATGTGGGTAGCACTTCTATAAAATCACGGTTATTTTCCCCTGATTTGCAGCCTCATACCGTATTGACGGCGGATTATGGCACGGCTGCCGGATTGGTCGTTGAAGGCAAGGATACGCACGGCGGGCCTATTTATCACTGTATCAATACCGCACATAACACAAGCGCAGCACTGACTGTGGTGTTAAACCAATGGCGGCAAATTATTACCGATAACAATTTGCCGCTTGTGGCCATTGGCCATCGCGTTGTCCACGGCGCAAGTTGGTTTGATACGGTGACGCCAATCAATGCAGACGTGCTTGACCGTCTGCGGCAACTGGATTGTTACGCGCCGCTGCATAATCCATTCAACCGCCTGGGTATCACGATGGCGGCTGAGTTTTTCCGAGGCACCACCCAATTTGCCGTGTTCGATACCGCATTTCACCGCAGTATTCCTGAATATGCAGGACGTTATGCCATTCCTGACCGGTTATCTGATAAGGTCGATTTTTATCGCTATGGATTTCACGGCATTTCTTGTCAGCATAGTTTATTGGCTACAGCCAAACTGCTGGCGCGCGATCCAGCCACGCTGAACCTCATTGTCCTGCATTTGGGCGGCGGCGCCAGCGCTACGGCGATTCGTGCCGGTGCCAGCATTGATACGTCGATGGGTTTTTCACCTACGGAAGGCTTGATGATGGCTGGGCGTTGTGGCGATTTAGACCCGATGATTGTGCTAACGCTGCAAAAAGACGGCATGTCACCGGAGCAACTGGATAATTTGCTAAATAAAAACAGTGGCTTGCGCGGCATTTGTGGAGATGCCGATATGCGCGGCATTTTGCAGAAAGCCGGACAACATGACCCCGCCGCCATGTTGGCTCTGGATATGTTCTGTTACCGGATAAAAAAATATATCGGCGCCTATTGCGCAATCTTGGGCGAAGTCTGCGCGTTAGTGTTTACCGGCGGTATCGGTGAACATGCGCCAGAGATTCGAAGCCGGATATTAACCGGTCTGGAGCCATTAGGTTTTACTATAGACAATCAAGCCAACCGGCAACAAACGGGGCAAAACAGCGACATCAGCGAAGCTGCCAGCCGCTCCCGTATTTTGGTGATCCATGCCGAGGAAGAGCGTGTGTGCGCCCAACAAATTTTAAATTTTTTGGACGGTAAGTCCAATGACAACCCTAGAGGAGAATAACGTGGAATTGAGCCATCAAGATTTTCAACTGACTGCAGAACTACTGGAACGTATGGATGCCTACTGGCGGGCGGCGAATTACCTTTCGGTCGGGCAAATTTATTTGCTTGATAACCCCTTGCTCAAAGAACCGCTGACGCTGGAACATATCAAACCGCGCTTGTTGGGGCATTGGGGGACAACCCCGGGCTTGAATTTTATCAACGTCCATTTAAACCGGCTGATAAAAGCTCATGACCTGAGCATGATTTTTATCTGTGGCCCTGGTCACGGGGGGCCGGCCATGCTGGCAAATTGTTGGCTGGAAGGCACTTACAGCGAATATTATCCGAGCATTTCCAAGGATAAGGATGGCATGAAGGCGTTGTTCAAACAGTTTTCGTTCCCTGGCGGCGTGCCTAGCCATGCAGCACCAGAAACACCCGGCTCGATTCATGAAGGTGGCGAGCTGGGCTATGCGCTGTCCCATGCTTACGGTACGGTTTTCGACAATCCCGATCTGATTGCTTGCTGTGTGGTGGGCGATGGTGAGGCCGAAACCGGGCCGATGGCGGCGGCTTGGCATTCCAATAAATTCCTTAATCCTGTCCGTGATGGCGCGGTATTGCCGATTTTGCATCTGAACGGCTATAAAATCGCCAACCCAACCCTGCTTAGCCGCATAGATGAAGATGAATTACTGCAATTATTTGAAGGCTACGGCTACCGGCCTTATCTGGTGGAAGGCAGTGACCCTGAGATTGTCCACCCCCGTATGGCAAGCGTGCTTGATCAGTGTCTGGAGGAAATTAAAACGATTCAGCGCCAGGCGCGTAGCGGTGAATTGGAGCATATAAAGCGTCCGGTCTGGCCGATGGTGATCATGCGTACTCCAAAAGGCTGGACTGGCCCTGCCAGTGTGGATGGTAAAAAGACTGAAGATTTCTGGCGTTCGCATCAGGTGCCGCTAGCCAATCTGGCGGAAAATCCTGAACATATCGCCCTGCTTGAGCGCTGGCTGAAAAGTTATCGCCCAGAAGAGTTATTCGACGATCATGGGATGCCGATGCCAGAATTGCTGGCGTTGGCACCGCAAGGCCATCTGCGCATGAGCGATAATCCGCACACTAATGGCGGCTTATTATTGCGTGATTTGCGGTTACCGGATTATCGGCATTACGCCGTAGACGTTCCAGCGCCTGGCGCGGTTGACGCTGAAGCAACCCGCGTGATGGGGCGTTTCCTGAGGGATGTGATGAAAAATAACCTGGATCAGGGCAATTTTCGTATTTTCGGGCCGGATGAAACCTCATCAAACCGTTGGGATGACATCTTTGATGTGACGGGTCGGGTCTGGATGGAAAAAATCTTGCCGGAAGACACCCATCTTTCCCAGGATGGGCGCGTTATGGAAATACTCAGCGAACACACTTGCCAAGGCTGGCTTGAGGGCTATTTGTTGACGGGACGGCATGGGTTTTTTTCATGCTATGAAGCGTTTATCCATATTGTCGACTCGATGTTTAACCAGCACGCAAAATGGCTGAAAACCTGTAACCGGATACCCTGGCGGCGTCCTGTTGCGTCATTGAATTACTTGTTGACTTCCCATGTCTGGCGTCAGGATCACAACGGCTTTTCGCATCAGGATCCAGGCTTTATCGATCATGTCGTCAACAAAAAAGCCGAAGTCATCCGCGTTTACCTGCCGCCTGATGCCAATACCTTATTGGCAGTGACCGACCATGTCCTGCGTAGCCGCAATTATGTCAACGTTATTGTCGCCGGCAAGCAACCTGCGCCCCAGTGGTTGACGATGGATGCGGCGATGAAACATTGCGAGGCGGGTATTGGTGTTTGGGATTGGGCGAGCAATGTTTGTGGCGATGAACCTGATGTCGTGATGGCGTGCGCCGGCGATGTGCCTACCCTGGAAACTTTGGCGGCGGTCGATATTCTGCGCAGCAAAATACCGGACTTAAAAATTCGCGTTGTCAACGTTGTCAACTTGATGCGCTTACAACCTGCCAGCGAGCATCCCAACGGCTTATCAGACCGTGATTTTGACGAGCTGTTCACCAAAAACAAGCCGATAGTTTTTGCCTATCACGGCTATCCCTGGCTCATTCACCGTCTGGCTTACCGCCGCGCCAACCATGCCAATTTACATGTACGCGGCTATAAAGAGGAAGGCACGACATCGACGCCGTTCGATATGGTGGTCATGAACGATATGGACCGTTTCCATCTGGCCGCCGATGTCATCGACCGTGTGCCGCGCTTGCGCAATAATGCGGTTTACCTCAAGCAGTATATCCGCGACAAATTGATCGACCATAAGCAGTACATTTATAAATATGGCGAAGACATGCCGGAGATCCAGAACTGGCAGTGGCCTTATGGCGTTGCTGCAGAAGCCAATGATGGCGAAAGGGATGGATAGCTGCCCATCAGTACGGTGAATCAATGCGGTGCGTAGTTGGGTTACGCACCGCTTACCGTTATTGTAAAATCATTAAGCTGCCATTAATATTAAGTTATCTATCATTTATCCAACGCAAGGGCGTTTTTTTAACTTGATAGAGGTGGCTATGAAAAAATTATATTTTTTAATCCAGATTGCACTGCTTGCAATAGTGTATTCAGCAGCATCCCCTGCCGATGGCTGGGGGCGTCATGAGCATCATCACCGGCATTATCATGAAGTCGTGAAGTATTACCCACGGCCTTATCGGGAAGTCATCAGATATTATCCAAGGCCCCAGCCTTACCGCGAGGTGATAACGTATTATCCAAGACCCAGAGTTTATGCCGCGCCGGTTTATTATCCCGCATATCCCCGACCCCAGTATCAAAGCTATCAAGACCCGCGTTCAACACAAGGTTTGGCAGGCGGTGTCGTTGGCAGTGTTTTCGGTTATCAAATAGGTGGTGGCGACCCGTTGGCAACGGGGCTGGGCGCTGCTGCGGGTTCTTATATTGGTAACGGAATGTCAGGAAGATGATCCGTCCTGTCTTGCTTCAGTAACTTTAGGGTTGCTGAAGCAATTCCAGGGTTTTTTCTGGCAGTTTTTTGCAGCGATCCCCTTCCAAAGGTAAGCAAGCGTCGTCATGCACGGCAGTCATAAAGTTAATCAAGCGCATTTCACAGTGCATTTTTTCCTCAAAATCATCCGCTTCCCACATATTATTCAGCAAGTGCTTGGCATGATGGTGGATCGTAAACGCCACCGCTTCAGGCAAATGGGTGTAGCTGGTTTGGATTGACAACTTAAGCTGATCCAGTGCCGCCAGATATTGCTTATAATCCTCAATATCCTGCTTGCATTTGGTTTTAAGCATCGCCAATTCGGCATCATTTTTAGCCCTTAATAGCGCAATGTCATGCTCCAGCTGTACGCTTTTCTTTTTTAGTTCACCGGCAAGATTTTTTTCCGCCAATTGCTGGGCGTGTTTGAGCTTGGCCTGTTGGTCATGATTAGCCGTTTGCCAGCGCAAATTTTCATCTTTGACCGATTGAAAAAGATTAACCAGCGTAAAAACCCAGTCTTTAAATGTATTCATGATTTAACCGATGCCGCGATTTTTTGCTGCAATTTTAACAAACCTTCACCATCCAGCTGGTTCCGATAAAAACTATTTTCCTGCTGAAATTGCGCAAAAGCAGCTTTGGACAGGTGCGGTTTAACGGTCATCAGCTCATCAGCAACAGCACCCGATAATATATTGATATGTTTACGGTTATTTGCAGCCAATAAGCGTTTTCTTTTTATTTCATGGAAGAAATTGATTTGTGCCGCTTTGAAAAAAAGCAATCGCCTAAACTGATCCTGCCTATTTTGAATAAATAATAACCGGCGTTGCGAACGTTGCCGGGAAGAAAAAAAATCGGAACAGGCGGATGTGATTTGTTTTACCGTCGCCAGCAAACCCATTGTCAGCAATAGCGCGAATGCTCCCAGTAATAATGCCAAAGCAATAAAGGTGATGCGCTCCGGTAACTCCGGCACAGCTAGCGACAACAGCACATCCGCTGATACCAGCAGGGTTAATGCACAGCACATTAATAAGAGGGAAAATTTAATAGGCATAGGCTAGGCGTAAGCAACGGGCAGGTTGGCAAGATTTATGTCGGGCATTTTACCCAAGTATACGATTGTTGGATCAAATGGAAGCAGCATGTCCAAAAAAACACAAAGGGCTTTGCATAGGGTGCTGCGGGATTGATTGCCCAGGTTTTGGATTTTTTAACGATAATGTCATAAAACGAGTTGAAAATGACTCGGATTGATTAACGATAGCAAACCGCGATGTCAGCTAGTATGAGTATGCAACTATATAAAACTATTTGGATTTCTGACCTTCATATTGGCTCTACCCAGTGCCAGGCCGATGTGTTGCTTGATTTCCTTAAGCACAATGATAGCGAGAAGCTATATCTGGTGGGCGATATCATCGATTTTTGGGCGCTTTCCAAAAAAATGTATTGGCCCAGATCGCACAATACAGTCATTCAAAAAATCTTACGTAAAGCCAGGCATGGTACGCAGATCATTTATGTGCCAGGTAACCATGATGAAAACGTAAGGGATTACGATAATCATGTGTTTGGCGATATTGTCGTCAGAAATTCTGATGTGCACACCACAGTGGATGGGAAAAAATTCCTGATTGTCCACGGTGATGAGTACGATACCATTGCCAAGTACCATGCCTGGGTTGCAAAAATTGGATCACAAGGTTACGACCTGTTAATCGATATCAATCGTTTTTTACGTGCGATAAGACGCTTGTTGGGCCTTAAGTCTAATTTTTCGCTCGCCGCCTACGTTAAGTTCAAAGTTAAAAATGCAGTCCAATTTATTTCCGACTACGAGGAAAGCATCATCAGTACGCTAAAAAACGAGCAATTGGACGGCGTTATCTGTGGTCATATCCATCATGCCGAGATTAAAGCAATCGGCAACTTTTTATATGTCAACACTGGCGATTTTGTGGAGAGTTGTACGGCTATTGTCGAGCATGATGATGGCTCTTTGCATTTGATCCGCTGGGAAAAGCAGGATCAAAATGAAAAAAAGGATTCCAATATTTTTCAATTTCAGCTTTAAAGTAGCTGCTTAGGCATACAGCAATTCCCATTATCGGAAGTAGTTGCCACCTCAAGGGTTAAATTTAAGCCGCTATTTGTCCGGGGTCGTCACTTTTTCAAGGAGGAGGCAGGGAAAAAGTCAGACTAAAACCTCAATTGCCATAGGCTGGCTCAAAAAATCTTTTGGGCTTGCCGAATAGCCATAAGCCCCAGATTGAAATACAACTACCAAATCGCCTATTTCCGCTTCCGGTAGCTCCATTTTATTGGCAAGAATATCTAATGGGGTGCATAAGGGGCCGACTATGTTGACGGTTTCATTTTTTAACGCATTCATTTTATTGCCGATGGTAACCGGATAATTTTTTCGGATAACTTGGCCGAAGTTTCCGGATGCGGCAAGATGGTGGTGCAATCCGCCATTAACGACTAGAAAAACTTGTCCACGGGAAATTTTTTTTTCAATGACCTGACAAACATAAATCCCCGCTTCGCCGATTAAATATCGGCCTAGTTCAATGATGACAGCGGTTTGAGGATGGCTTGTTTTAAGTTTAGCCATAGATTTGGCGAGTGCATCGCCAACCTGTTGGGTATCTAACGGGGATTCGCCGGGAAAATAGGGGATACCATAACCGCCACCGATATTCAGTTTTTGGATTGGGGATGGGCAATATTCTGAAAGGCTAATGGCTAAGTCGATGCTGTTTTGCTGGGCTTCGATGATGGATTCGGCTTTTAGGTTCTGGGAACCGCTGTATATATGAAAGCCGTTGAAATCGAGGCCCAAGCCATTAACCCGTTTTAAAACCTCTGGGAGCCGCTCTTCGTCAATACCGAATTGTTTGGGGCCACCGCCCATTTTTATACCGGAGGTTTTGAGTTCAAACGCAGGGTTGATGCGGATTGCAACATGCGCTTGAATACCGCTTTGTTCACACAGTTGCGCGATAGTTTCCAGTTCGTGCATTGATTCAACATTAATGGTAATGCCGGCGGCAATGGCTTGCATTAATTCTTGCGGCCGTTTGCCTGGGCCGGCCATGCTGATTTGTCCTTTCGGCATGGTTGTGTCTAATGCAACTTTCATTTCACCCGCTGAGGCTAAATCCAGACCGTCAACAATGCCAGCCATGTGCTGCACAACTGCGGGCATAGGGTTGGCTTTCATTGCGTAATGAATTTTCAGCTCAGGGGGCATTTGTTTACGCAGTTCGGTTACCCGGTTGGTGATTAATTGCCGGTCATAGGCGTAAAAAGGTGTTTGGCCTACGCGCTGCACAAGTTGCGTTAGTTTGATGCCGCCAATGATTAAGTTGTTATCCTGGATCATAAGTATCTACACAAGTTTATTTATTAAAAATCATAGTGTTAAATAAATAATCACGTTATTTCATACAGATAACTG
>JAUYEP010000319.1 GCA_030689765.1 Methylovulum sp. | reverse complement strand
GAAAACTCTGTAAGTTTGGCACACTCCATGCTTTTACAATTTCGAGCCGTTAATTTACTTAAAAGAGAGGAACAGATGAAACTAATAACCGCTATCGTAAAACCTTTTAAACTGGATGATGTCCGCGAGGCGCTTTCAGATATAGGTGTTTCTGGGGTCACCGTTACTGAAGTCAAAGGCTTTGGTCGCCAGAAAGGTCATACCGAGCTTTACCGTGGAGCTGAGTATGTCGTGGATTTTTTACCTAAAGCCAAAGTTGAAGTGGCAGTAGCCGAAAGTTTGGTGGATCTGGCTGTAGAGGCTATCACTAAAGCGGCCAACACCGGAAAAATAGGTGATGGTAAAATTTTTGTAACCAATTTGGAGCAGGTTGTTCGGATCCGTACCGGAGAAACTGGCGAAGAAGCACTTTAAGTTTTAAGGAGCGAAAATGAAACAACAAATTAAACAACTATTAGGCACTTTTGTACTATTTACCTTGTTAGGTTTTGCAGGCTTCACTTATGCAGAACCCAACCCGACTGGCGTGGAAACCACAACTATCGCCACGCCTGTTGAACCTGTTGCCATCGCAATACCCGCCACTACACCAGCAGAAATGTCAGCACTTACTGTAGCCGCAGCTCCAGCACCCACGGTAAACAAAGGCGATACGGCTTGGGTCATGATTTCAACCGTACTGGTCATTTTAATGGTGATTCCTGGCTTGGCCTTGTTTTATGGTGGCATGGTGCGGGCCAAGAACATGTTGTCAGTGTTAATGCAGGTCTTCGTGATTTTCTCGATGATGGCGATATTGTGGGCGCTGTACGGATACAGCGTCGCCTTTACTGAGGGCAATGCTTTCTTTGGTGGTTTGGGCAAAATGTTCTTAAGTGGGATCACACCGGATTCGATGGCGGCAACGTTCAGCAAGGGCGTTTATATCCCTGAGTACATCTACGTTGCCTTCCAGCTTACCTTTGCGGCAATCACACCGGCATTGATTATCGGCGCTTTTGCCGAGCGCGTTAAATTTTCAGCCATCTTGTTGTTCATGCTGCTCTGGTTTACGTTTGCTTATCTGCCGATGGCGCACATGGTTTGGTATTGGGCAGGCCCTGATGCCTATACCGATGCCGCCGCAGGTGAAAAAGCACTTGCTACCGCAGGATTCCTGTTCCAAAAAGGCGCCCTTGATTTTGCTGGCGGTACCGTTGTGCATATCAATGCAGGTATTGCCGGCCTGGTGGGCTGTTTGGTCGTTGGCAAACGTATAGGCTATAAAAAAGAATCCCTGGCGCCACATAGCGTGACGATGACGATGATAGGCGCCTCTTTACTCTGGGTGGGCTGGTTTGGCTTTAACGTCGGCTCCAATCTGGAAGCTAATGGCTTGGCTGCACTGGTGTTTGTCAACACCTTATTGGCAACGGCGGCTGCCACATTATCTTGGGTTGGCGCTGAATGGTTGATGCGCGGCAAACCCAGCATGTTGGGCGGCGCATCAGGCGCCATTGCGGGTTTGGTTGCCATCACGCCAGCTTGCGGTTGGGCAGGCCCAATGGGTGCTATTTTCTTAGGGTTAGTCGTTGGTGCGGCATGTTTTTGGGCGGTGACCAGCCTTAAGGCTAAGCTTGACTATGACGATTCGTTAGATGCTTTTGGTGTGCATGGTGTTGGTGGGATGATTGGCGCGTTAGGTACCGCAATAGTCGCAAGCCCTGCCTTGGGCGGCACTGGAGTTTGGGATTATGTCAGTAATGGCGTCGCCGAATATAACATGCTGGCGCAATTTACCAGTCAGATGTGGGGCGTGGGTATAGCGATTTTGTGGTCGGGTGCAGTTGCTTTCGCGGCTTTCAAAATCGTGGATATGGCGATTGGCTTGCGTGTAGCGGAAGATGTTGAGCGTGAAGGTTTAGATGTCTCTGAACATGGCGAAACGGCTTATCATATCTAGCCAGCTGTTGTAGGATGGTTTCACTCATCCACCACAATGAACCTTGAAAACTGACCCCTGCCCGGATATTACTTGACAGGGGTTTTTTATGCCTTGTGGGTAGGCTTGATTGTCATTGATGGCTTTTTATCGTTCCCACGCTCCGGCGTGGGAATGCAGCTAGTGACGCTCCAGCGTCACGCAACGCTGGAGCGTTGCCGGATGAATTCCCACGCCGGAGCGTGGGAACTA
>JAUYEP010000318.1 GCA_030689765.1 Methylovulum sp. | reverse complement strand
AAAGGCCTTGTCGAACCATGAACGGCTTAACCGCTCATCCTTCGACAAGGCTCTCCTGAGCGTAGCCGAAGGGCTCAGGACGAACGGTTAAGCCTTGTCCGTACCCGACTTAAATTATTAACGACGAATGAAACCGCTGTAACAAGCCTAAACATGCCAAAAAATCATCTGATACTTGCCAGCTAGCTAATCTTTTCATAACATTACAATCTTTGAAGGGGTGAAAAATCGTAATTCTTATCAATGCGAGGACTTCTTATCAACTACTTATTTACGGATAAGCGCTTAACACTATGAAATTACAACACTCTATAGAACACGCCATGGAACGGCTAATGTACGCCAGCCGGTGGATATTGGCGCCTATTTATCTTGGCATGAGCCTGATACTGATCGCGCTGTTTGTAAAATTCTTCCAAGAACTTTACCACTTTATCCCGCATATTTTTGAAATTGGCGAAACCGACTTCATCCTAACGTTGCTGACCCTGATTGACCTGACGCTGGTCGGCAGCCTGATTGTGCTGATTATGTTCAGTGGCTATGAAAATTTTGTCTCACGGCTTGACATAAGTGAAGACACCGAAAAACTGGACTGGCTGGGGACGCATGATTACGGCTCGATGAAAATAAAAGTCGCGTCATCTATCGTGGCCATTTCATCGATACATTTGCTGAAAATCTTCATGAACATTGACGCGACTGCCAATGATAAATTGTTATGGTATGTGCTGATTCATCTGACGCTGGTCATTTCCGCGTTGTTCATGGGCTATTTGGACAAACTGACCAAACACTAATGGTTATTCGATTAATACTACTTGAAACAGCCGGTTGCCATCTTTGCGGACAGGCGTTAGCCATCGTTAACCAATGCTGGCTGGAAGACCACGAATTATTCATTGAAAACATAGACATCGCCGACAATGAAGCATGGCAGCCAGAATACGCCACCCGAATCCCCGTTTTATACCACCCCGAAACCCAAACAGACTTAGGCTGGCCTTTTGACCAAGCTGATGTCAACGTATTTATAGAGGCGTTAAGACATGACTGAATACCGGCTAGAAAAAGACAGCATGGGCGAGTTACACGTTCCGGCTACGGCGTTGTATGCGGCGCAAACACAACGGGCTATCGATAACTTCCCGATCAGTGGGTTAGCGATGCCAGCGGCCTTTATTAAAACGGTCGCCTTGATAAAAAAAGTGGCTGCCAAAGTCAATATGGATTTGGGTGGGCTTGAGCCGGTTATCGGCAATGCCATTATCGATGCGGCGCAGCGCATTATTGAAGGCCAGCATCAGGATCAGTTCCCTATTGATGTATTCCAGACCGGTTCAGGCACCAGCACCAACATGAATGTCAATGAAGTATTGGCGCATCTGGCGGCTAAGATAGCTGTGGGGCTAACCGTCAGCGCCAATGATCATGTCAATATGGGGCAAAGCAGTAATGACGTGATCCCCACCGCCATCCATGTCAGTGCGGCGCTTGAATGCCAGAAAACACTGTTGCCCAGCTTGCTGCACCTTGCCGAAACGATAGAACAAAAAGCGGCATCATTGGACAACATCACCAAAACTGGACGCACCCATTTAATGGATGCCATGCCGGTACGCATGAGTCAGGAATTGGGCGGCTGGGCATTGCAGATACGCAATGGCATAGACCGGATTAACTGCGCCCTGCCCCGCGTCTATAAACTCGCGCAGGGCGGTACGGCAGTCGGTACGGGGATTAATGCGCGTCCTGAATTTGCAGCAAAATTTGCCAATGAATTAAGCGCTGAAACCGGCTTGCCGTTTACGCCAAACGCCTCATTTTTTGAAAGCCTGAGTTCTCAGGATGCGATAGTTGAATTATCCGGTCAGATGAAAGTGATCGCCGTCAGTTTAATGAAAATCGCCAACGATTTACGCTGGATGAATTCAGGGCCATTAGCAGGTTTAGGGGAAATTGAACTCCCCGCGTTACAACCTGGCAGCAGCATCATGCCCGGAAAAGTCAATCCAGTTATCCCAGAAGCCACGGCGATGGTGGCGGCACAAGTGATAGGCAACGATGCGACCATCACGATTGCCGGACAGTCAGGCAGTTTTCAGCTTAATGTCATGTTGCCCGTCATTGCTTACAATTGCCTGCAAAGCATAGAATTGCTAGGTAATGTCAGCCGCTTGCTGGCGGATAAGGCGATAGCAGGGTTTACCGTCAGACAGGACAATCTGCAACAGGCGCTGGCAAAAAACCCCATACTGGTGACGGCGTTAAACCCCATCATCGGTTATGCCAAAGCCGCCGAAGTTGCCAAGGCGGCTTATAAACAGGGGCGGCCCATTATTGAAGTCGCCGCTGAAATGACCGGGTTAAGTCTTGAAGAATTGGCGAAACTGCTGGAGCCTGTACATTTGACGCAAGGCGGCATTAACGGGTAAGCCAGTACCTGACGACTGCCAGTCCTTAAAGGACTGGCAGTCGTGACATCTATCGACTTTGCTCGTTCCCAAGCTCCAACTTCACTGCCAACAGTTAAGAAAAAACGCTACTAAAGCAAATAGTTATGTTGATAAATCCCCCCTAGCCCCCCTTTTCCAAAGGGGGGAATTACAGCGTTTTCAGATTAGGTTAATAACATTAGATTTAGCTGGTGGAGTACAAACCTAGGTTTGTACTCCGTTACCTCACTAACCGATGTTGAAACCGCTGTAAAAAAGGGGTCATGTTAGCAGGTTTTTTATATTTTTACTTATCGCACGGAAGGCTATTCAGATATTTTTTTGGCTCTGGGGTGTGTTTTGTCATAGATGT
>JAUYEP010000283.1 GCA_030689765.1 Methylovulum sp. | reverse complement strand
CACCGAACCATCCTGTTACGTTACGCTTTGTTACAGCTGCATGATGAAGCGGTTGCCGAAGACGCTGTACAAGAAACACTACTGGCAGCCTTACAAACAGGTGATAGTTTCCGCAGTGAATCAGCGGTTAGGACGTGGTTGATTGGCATTCTAAAACACAAAATAGCCGACCATTACCGTGCGGCTGAACGACATTATTCACTGGAATCTTCCCATGAGGATGAAGACCCCAATGAAGCCTTGGAGCAACTGATATTTAACGGCAAAGGTCGCTGGATAGGCACACCTAGTGCGTGGAACAATCCAGACCATGCTTTAGAGCAGGACGAATTTTGGGGCGTGTTTGAGTGGTGTCAAAAAAATTTATCAGAACAACACGCGCGTGCTTTTATGCTGCGTGAAATGGTCGGATTGGAAATGGAAGTTGTTGCCAAAGACATGAACATTAGCCACAGTGCTTGCCGTGTTTATTTACACAGAGCGCGGCTAGGACTGCGTGAATGCTTAGAACAACGCTGGTTTAATACCAAGAGACCCTTATGAGAACCTGTAAAGATATTAGTAAACTGTTATCGGACAACATGGATCGCCCTTTAACATGGCGGGAACGGTGGGCAGTGCGGATGCACTTATTGATGTGTCGCCATTGTTCGCGTTTTCAGCATCACCTGCATTTTTTGCATAAAGCCTCCGGTCGTTATTTCCCACATGGAAATGATAAACCCCCACACGCCTAACGTAAAGTTGAGGGGCGCCGCGCCTTTGCGGCGTCCCGCTCGAACGCCGGGTTAGCCGGTTTTTTTATAACCCTGCTTCTTTTTTAAGGCGCATGATTGCAAGGCCACCGGCAGACGATGCTGAGAGGTATGAAGTATCACTGCCAATCATAACTTCAGCTTCTGCATATTTTTTGGCATTAATTGCTTTAGCAACCTTCCCAGCCTCTACGTGAAATGCTGCATGTTTTGTTACGCACTCAGTGTAACTAGAAAACTTGCCATGTTTTGTTTTTGCTTCACCATGTAGCCACTTTCCAAGTTCACAACAGTTATCTTTTGAGATGGTATCTGCATCCATTGTTTCTTGACCTGCTATAGCTTTGCGAAATTTAAGTTTCCACTCTGCGTGCTTTCCTATTGCTTCATTTAAATCCATGATTCTCTCCTTGGTGGTTGATGAAAACGCCTAACGTAGAGCTAAGGGGCGTGCCGCCTGATGAGCTTACACGAAGCCACTTACCTTTGATAAAAACCAAACTTTCAAAACCGCCACTGGGCGGCGCGTCCCTTTGAGCGACATGTTAGGCAGGGTAATACACGGAAGCCTAAACCGAAGCGGACAAAAGAGCTAAACCATGCCGCAGAGGCAGCCCAAACACTGGACTCGCGGCTTGCGTCGTGCGCGGCACACCCAAGTCACATAATCGCAACCCAAGTTCCCCCCGCGCATGACGCAAACGCATCCGACTGTGCGACACCACCCAGCCTGCCGATGCCCGCAAAAAACACACCCAAGCCGCGGGCTTGCAACGGAAGCCCGAAGCAAACCAAAAAACTGCCCGCAACCCCAAAGCTCACGAAGGCAAACCGAAACCAACCACTTTCACCCCAGAAAGCCTACCGTGAAGCTAAGCGGGCTGCGCGTGCTTTTTGCGCAGCTCCGCTTGAGCGTTAAGTTAGGCTTGGTACTCGACTGATGCGCTTCGTACCTCAGCACATCCTATGTGTAGCGCATCTTATCGCGTTGCAAAACCTGCCTTAGCCTGATCCTAACTTATTGATTTTATTATACTGCTGTGAGCGGTAGGGCTGCGTTTGTCTGTTGTGCTGGGGGCTTTCACGGTAACGTAAAGGCAGGGGTAGCGTACTGAATTATGGAGCGGGTTTAAGCAGTTCAAGTCGTCTTCCGGCTTTTTCTTTATATTCATTCATTTTTATTTCAGTATTTTTTAGCTGCTCTTTTAGACCATTAACGTCACTTTCTAATTGTTGTATTCGTTCATGTAATTGTTTAATTTTTTCTATATCCTCACAGCCTACTATAAATAAACACATTAACAATGAGATAAAAAGTGTGATTTTACGCATAATTAGTTTCTCTTTATTTTTTTATAAATTTTAAATTTCTCATTCATGTCTAAAGCGAGTTTAAGGATAAAACTGAAAGCAATAAATGGAACACCAGACATAGTAGCCAAATAAGTGAATCCTGTTAGATATTTAACCGCCGGTTGTTTTATGGACATTAAGCTGCGAATTTCTAAATCAACATCTGCCACAACTCTACCAATGATGTGTAATGGATAACAGTGATGGTTCACATGATCATTAATATATTTTGGTATTTCGTCGCTGAGGGCTGGGAAAACTTCTGTAGTAAAAAAACTTACTGAATAATATAAAACTACCATCAGACTGCTATTCAACGTTACTAATATCCATGTTTCAAATAAAAGGCGAGTATTTTCTACCAACGTTGTGTTTAGTAATTCTCCAGAATCGAATTTAACCTTATGGTATAAAAAACAAAATATTAATGCATCGAGAAACATTAAGATAACTGTAAACGTATCTGATAAAAAAACAAATATCAAAAGACTTGTCGAAATTGGCAGCGAAACAGCCAAAGAAATTATCAGAACAAGTTTGTTATTACTTGACAGCCACTTATAAATTGCAGATTCTTTTTTGAAGATAATATTTATGTAATTCTGACGTATATTTTCTCTTATTTGTTTTATTTCAAAAAATATAAATAAAGTAAAAATCACCCAGTAAAAAAAGACTATATAGCAACTTTCACCGACAATTTTGATTGAATATACGACTGCAATTGTCAACAATCCTAGAATGTAAGGAAATTCTTTTTCAGTTATTTGCATACCTTCCTCTTTTGCCTAACGTAAAGCTAAGGGGCGTGCCGCTCACAGGGCTTAAATGAAGCCACCAAACCTTCATAAAAACCAGGACTTCAAAACCGCCAACGGGCGGCAGGTCCCTTTGAGCGACATGTTAGGCGGGGTAGCACACC
>JAUYEP010000293.1 GCA_030689765.1 Methylovulum sp. | reverse complement strand
ATGTTTGTTGCTGCGTGGGTAGTTATTTATTGCGCGTTACCTAAGGCAGACAACCCGCTAAAAATAGGGTAGTGGGTTTGGAGTACAAGCTTTGGCTTGCACTCCAAGCAAACCTAGGTTTGCACTCCACATTATCAACTTGAGCTACAGATTTGACCCATTACCCTCTATCTATCGGTGGCTTTGTCATCCGACAGATAGAGGTCGGTGGATTGAAACATTATCATGACATTCCTGCCCATTTACTGATCTTTATAGCGATTGAAAACCTGTGTGCGATGTTGGCTATCAAAACTCACCACATCGTAAGCCTCTTTTTTTGCACCCATTTCCATACCCGGCGTACCGGCCGGCATACCGGGAACCGCTATTCCGGTTACCTTTGGTTTGGTTTTCAATAAGTTCCTAATATCACCGGCAGGGACATGGCCTTCAATGACATAACCGTTGATAATCGCGGTATGGCAGGATGCCAGCTCCGGCGTAACGCCGTATTTGGTTTTGATGGCCTGCATATCGTTCGTCACAATATCTTTGATGGCAAAATTATTCTGCTGCAAATGTGCCAGCCATTTCTCGCAGCAGCTGCAAGTCGGGCTTCTATACACGGTAATTTCTGTGGCTTCTTCTGTGGCAATAGCCGCCGCATTAACTATTATTAAGCCGGCTGCCAAAAAGCCTTTAACTGTTTTCATGGGAAATCTCTCTATGGCTATTGGTGATAAGCAGGGCTGTATTGATGCACGGCATCGACCATCGCTTTTACATGGTCGGGATTAATGTCCGGCAAAATGCCATGACCCAAGTTAAACACATGCCCCGGACCTGAACCGTATTTTTCTAAAACCGTTTTTACTTTTTCGACAATAACAGCCGGCTGGGCATATAGCGCAACAGGATCCATGTTGCCTTGCAGGGCCACTTGATGACCGACCCTGGCGCGGGCGTGATGAAGATCGGTTTGCCAATCCAGGCCTAATGCGTCATAACCGGCATCGGCCATGGTTTCCAGCCATAAGCCGCCACCTTTGGTAAACAGGATGGTCGGAATGCGCTGTCCATCATGCTGCGTTTTAAGCAGTGTCCTGACCTGCTTGGCGTAATATAACGAAAACTCAATATAGTCTTCGCTGCTCAATATACCTCCCCAAGTATCAAACAACATCACCGCCTGGGCGCCCGCCTCGATTTGGGCATTCAAATACGCCGCTACCGATTGCGCCAGTTTATCCAGCATAAGGTGCATAACGGCTGGCTGTCCATACATTAGGCCTTTTACTTTTTGAAAGCTTTTGCTACTGCCGCCTTCAACCATATAAGTCGCCAAGGTCCAGGGACTGCCGGAAAAACCGATGAGCGGTACGCTGCCTTGTAAATTTTTCCTGATCAAGCGTACCGCATCGACCACATAACGCAAATCTGTACAGGGGTCGGGGATAGGCAGTTGCGCAACGTCGGCGGCGTTGCATACCGTTTTTTTAAATTTCGGGCCTTCCCCTTCAGTGAAATAAAGCCCTAATCCCATGGCATCGGGTATGGTCAGGATGTCTGAAAACAAAATGGCCGCATCAAAATTAAAGCGTCGTAAAGGTTGCAAAGTCACTTCACAGGCTAATTCAGGATTAGTGCATAAATTTAAAAAGCTGCCTGCCTGTTCCCTGACTTGCCGGTATTCCGGCAAATACCGGCCTGCCTGCCGCATCATCCATATCGGAGTCCGGTCTACCGGTTGTTTTAACAGCGCTCTAATAAAGGTGTCGTTTTTTAATGGGATCATTGTATTTTTATAGGGAATTTATTGGTTCGTACTTATTTTTTAATGGCGCTTATTTTTTTGACTATGGAATGGCTAAATTCACGCGGTAATGTTTGTTTAGCCTTTAACGCCGAAACTGAATTGCTGAACGAACCATAAAGCAAAAGGAATTTTTCCTTACCACCAATAAGCGTCTTGATATATCTTAAATCAGGCGCCAGTAGCGGATATTTTTTCATAAGCTCTTTAATGGATTGCTCTTTTGACAACAGCATGACTTGCAGCGTGTAATTACCTGGCGGTTGCGTCTTGAGCCAGTCCACGATTTCACTTTGCGCTTCTGTAGACGCTGTTGGAGCGGCATTGCTCTCTGTTGGCTGGACATCAAGGGAAGGGGACACGACGGAGGGGGATTCGGCATCCGTGGCGATTGCCTGATTATGGTTACTTGCACTCACTGGCGTGTCAGGCTTATTTTGGGTAATAACTGTTATTTTAGGTACATCCGCGTTGTTAACCGCTTTAGCAATATATTGATCCAAAATAAGCTCGCTGGCCTGTACAGGTTTTTCCTGTTGCTTTATTACGGGTGTTTTAGTCGCGTAGGGTAAGGCTTTGGGAGAAATAACGGGTTGTTGCTCAACGGCAACGGGCGTTACGGTTTCTATCTGATGGTTTTTTGTAGAACTGTACCATTGCATACCCAGTGCAACGGCAACCAGCCCTGCAACCGCAGCCAACAAAACCCATAGTGAATTGATGCCTTTTTTAGCCTTAGCCAAGCTGGGGATTTGCTCAATAATCCTTCCTGGAATACCGTGGGTGTGCCGGTAGACGTTGCGTATCATGGTGTCATTGATGGCGTTCAGCGATAGACGCGCCCAAGGCTTTGTTGAGAGCTGTTGTAAAAAGTCACCACACTGCTTTTCTGATAAAGGCGGAATTTCAACAAAATGGCAATCATCAATAACCTGATCGGTGCTGCTTTTTACATGCAGTTCGTCGGGTGTCAAAACAAAAACCACTCGGATTAGCGGGTTTGTCCAAGCATATTGGATGATTGTCGTTATTAGCCCAGGCATCAAAGCGCCTGCATCATCAATGAGTAAAACTATGTTTTTGTTTTTGCCCTGATTGCCCTGTCTCACCGCCAGATTTACCTGCTCCGAAATCGCCTCAAAACTTAAGTCGGCGTGGCCTTGAACCGGGCAATACAGCCATGAGGCAATATTGTGTTCATGCAGTACGCGCAACAGTGTTGTTTTACCTATGCCTTGGGGGCCGCAAATCACCAGTGCTTGGGTCAGATTTGAAACCAGATGGATTAACAATTCCAGCTTCTGCTTGCGTTCCTGTGTTATCAAAAAATGATCAACCGTATTGATTGAATCATGAATTGATTTTTTCATTGAATAGGTAAAAGTGTCATTTTCTACCATAGGTATTCAGTGTCAGCTCTAATAGTCCTTGATCAACATCGATGGGTAATGTTGCCAAGCCTATTTTTTTTAATAGGATCAAGCGAATTTTGCCATCGATATTTTTTTTATCGACCGCCATTAAATCTAAAAACCGGCAGGTATCAAGTTGGATCGGCGGCGTTACCGGTAACGCGCTTTTTTTGAACAAATTAATAACTCGCCCGACATCTGCATCCGTCAACCAGCCGTGTCTTCTGGAAAGGTCAGCGGCAAGGCAGATACCTATCGCTACCGCCTCGCCATGCAGATATTCGCCATAACCCACACCGGTTTCAATCGCATGGCCAAAGGTATGGCCTAGATTTAATGTTGCACGGATACCCGTTTCGGTTTCGTCCTCAGCGACAATTTCAGCTTTGTTTTTACATGATTTTTCAATAGCATAAGCCAAGGTCGCTTTATCTCTGGCAAGCAATAAACCGATATTGCGCTCCAACCAGTCAAAAAAATCGGCATCCCGGATCAAGCCATATTTAATCACTTCCGCCAAACCTGCCGATAATTGCCTCTCATCCAGCGTATCCAGAACATCGGTGTCGGCGATTACACATTGCGGTTGGTAAAACGCGCCGATCATGTTCTTACCTAAAGGATGGTTGACGCCTGTTTTCCCGCCGACGGATGAGTCAACTTGCGCCAGCAAAGTCGTCGGTATTTGCAAAAATGCAATCCCGCGCTGGTAACATGCCGCCGCAAAGCCGCCCATATCGCCGATAACGCCACCGCCTAAGGCGATTAATGTGGCGTTACGGCTAAATTTGCAGGCCAGCAATTTATCAAAAATTTGCGTGACAACATCCAGGGTTTTGTATTGCTCACCATCAGGCAATATCACTTGCTCGACGAGGTGATCCTCAAGATTTTTTAAAACGCTATCCAGATACAGCGGTGCAACCGTGGTATTGCTCACCACGACAACCTGTCTGGATTTGATGTGTTTTTTGAACAGCTCAGACTGGTTCAGCAGACCTGAGCCTATATAGATGGGGTAACTGCGCTCACCTAGCGCGACAAGGAGATTTTTCATTGATGTTAACGACGCTTAACGGTTAATGGCCCGGTATTCTTCCAGAATATGCTCAACAACTTCTTTACTCTGCAAGATACCCGTATCAACTTTAAAATCCGCACAAGATAAATAAAGCGGCTCGCGTTGTGCAAACAAGGTTTCTATCCGCTCTTTAGGGTTCTCTGTTTTAAGTAAAGGCCGTTGTGTATCCCGACGGGTGCGCTCCAATATCCTTTCCACTGAGCATTGCAAATAGACAATAAAGCCATTATTTTTTAATAAGTTACGATTTTCTTCCCGCAAAATTGCGCCGCCGCCAGTGGCCAGCACGATGCCCTTCATCTGCACCAATTGCTGTATCATTTTTTGTTCACGGTCCCTGAAGCCTTCTTCGCCTTCAAATTCAAAAATAGTTGGGATATCAACACCCGTCCTTTCTTCTATCGCCTTGTCACTGTCATAAAAAGGCACAGACAAGGCTCTTGCCAATTGTCGCCCTATCGTTGTTTTTCCTGCACCCATAAGGCCAACTAAATATATATTCTCTGATTTTGTCATCAAAATACCTTGCTGGTCTGTTCCCTCTGCGGGGAAGTATTAAAATTCAACAGGCGCTGCCGGGCAGCCCCATTGTTCCGTATTATTGTGAAAATTATGATGGAGGCTTTTAACTTACCGCGTTTTCATGTTTAGTGTGTGCCCGCGTAGAGACGTTGCATTGCAACGTCTGCACAAGAGTAAAAGCCGCCTTTATGATTTAATTCTTAACTCAGAATTGTACCAGATGAACCCTATCCTCTGACGCTAATTTTAGCTGAGTTGATGTGGGTGGGATGCTATTTTGTGTCGGTTTGTTTTGGGTATTCTTGCAAGCGCCAAAAAAACACTCATTCAGGCAAAGTTATTAACGCTACAGGGCATATCAGCAGGAAAACAGATGATAGAGATATTTTTAGCAGCATTGTTAATTAAATATAGCATCCAGTTCCCCATTCCATTTAAGCATCAAAAGCATGACGGAATATTTAAGCATGTCCTTGCTTTTGCTATGACACTTGGACTTTCGGCGTAAGCGGGCAAGTTGTGCCTAAGCAAGCTG
>JAUYEP010000270.1 GCA_030689765.1 Methylovulum sp. | reverse complement strand
CCAATGCAGCACCGCCCCGGACTTTAAACCAATGACCATCAATCCGCATTGCGACGTGTTGCCATCGGCAGCGAGGCGGGTTTCCAATGCCAAACCGGCAAAGGTTTTCGAGCGCAATTTTGATAACCCGACCAAGGCATAATCGCCAATAAAAGCTAAACCGCGCACGAAACCTGGGCAGAAAGTAACGGGCACAAAGCGTCCATCGTCCAAAAACCCAAATTCGCCCGTGCCCGAATTGAGCAACCATAACTTGTCCCGGTACCAACGCGGCGAATGTGGCATGGATAAACCGGTGGCGATAATTTCGTTGCTGGGAATATGTATGGCGATGCCACCATCGGCGCGGTGATTACGCCAGCCAGCCGCCACATTGGTACGGCTACAAGCCGTCACATAGGTCGGCTCGCCACCGCGCATTGCCAGCCCATTGAGGTGGCAACAATCTTCAGCAACCAATTTGCTGATAAACGGCGGTTGCCAAAGCGGGGCGAAACTAAAGCCTGTTTGTAAGGTGGCAAGACAGCTAAAATCGGTATTGATGAACAGCAACTTTTGATTTTTATCGACCACCACATCATGCACATTCAAATCGCCTGTCGTATAGGAAACACCCGGCACATAAAGGCGGTCAGCGCCCAGATGCGTTTCCCCAACCGCCAGCCTATTTTCCAATTGCCAGATTGAATAACGCGTGGTCATAATCAGGCGGTCATGGTCGGCATACAGCCCCATCGGTTTATCAAACAGCCGCTCATTCACTGCTAGCCGACCTTCCGGCTTGCAGCCGATCAGAAACAATCTGTTGGTTTGATACGTGGTAAAGGCGATACTTATTTGCATGTCCTGTAGCCATTGCCACAAGCCATTGGAGCCGTGAATAGCCGTTGCTGGTTTTTGTTGCGGGGGCGTGTCTTGGTCAGTCATGGCGCTGTTATGGAGAAGTTGAAGTGGGAAGGCATAATTTGTTCGGTGTGCTTCAGCTACATTTTGGGTCGCCAACTTAGTACGTGTTTTAAAAGCCCCCCCAACTCAGCTTTCAAGTCGCCCAAGCATCAGATTTATCATAAGCAATGTGAATGAAAGCGGTGCTGGACTCGGTTAACACCTCGTAATCTTTACTCAATCGACGATAGCGATAAAGCCAAGCAAAGGTTCGTTCAACTACCCAGCGGCGCGGCAATAGTTGAAATCCTTTAGTGTCATCGGAGCGCAAAATCGTTTGCAAAACAATGTGGAAGCGTTGGGCGACCCAACCCATCAGTTTTGCTTGCGTCCCGCTCTTGCACGGATGCCGCCGTCACCACAACGACCAGAATCAGGCCCAGCGTATCGACAAGAAGGTGACGTTTCCGGCCTTGAATTTGCTTGCCCGCACTTGTGCCCCAGAGGGTATCGTAGCCATTTATCCCTGCCAAAGCGGTTGTTTTAACACTTTGGCTATCGATAGAACCTACCGTTGGATGTTTATGCCGTCGCTGCGAGACAGGAGTCGAGTAGTCCCCAGAAGCGATAGGGCTGGGCGTTTTCACGAAGCGTTGTTTGCGTAATGAAAATGCAAAGCATCCCGACATCGCGTCGAGTCATTGGGATGGTGTGAGCCACCCCTTGTTGGGTGGCGAACGAGAGACTCAGGACAGCTGAGGCGCCGCAGGCATTAGCGGTCGCGTGTTTGTGCCAACCAGTTTAAGGGTTGGGAGACCCAAAACAAGCTTTCGCAAAAATAGCGACTCCCCGCTTAGTTTACATGAAACAGTTAGGGGTCAACCACTACCCCCAACTGTTTGTCACTTTTGATTAAAATAGTAATAATTGCCAAACTTTCCTTTTAGGATCATATTCTTGTCGTCTTTTTCAACTACGGTAAATATGTCAAACCTGCTACTGCCTATAATCGCAACTTTTAATTTTCCTTCTTCTATATCATAAGCCACAGGGGGTTGATCGTAGTAAATCCCTTCGCGGGGAATGTGCAAGATCGTTAATTTGCCATCCTTAAATACCCAGGTATCTTCCCTATCAATAGGTTGTTTATCAGTTAAAGAATTTTTGCTGTATTGCAGTTTCCATGCGCCTTGTACTTCTTCTTTAGATTGCAAGGTAACATCGGCATAAACAGCGCTTCCAAATAAAGACAAACCTAATAACAGTGCCGCTAAATTTATTTTTTTCATTATCATATTCCTGGCTATATTAAAATTTACTAATAGACCCTGCATTCTACTTATACGCAGGGGAGAACTAAAGCATTATTAATTTGGCCAAGCTGACCGGCTTTTCTCAGCGAGGTATGTAGATCGATGTCCAAGTTTTTTTAGCTTTATTGGAACGAACCCTGATAAATCAAGGTGTTCTCGTCAATGCCCCCAAGTGCTACATGATGGTGCTTATGGCTGTAAAGCTTGATTTAGCAGGGCTATCTAAAATCAAGAATTAAAAACTTGAGCATCGAGTTTCAGCACTCATTTGGTTACGATGAAATGTCAACAGAACCTACATTTGCACACCCTAAACCAATATCTCCGCCTGCAACAGCTTAATCTCATCCCTGATTTTTGCCGCCTGTTCAAACTCAAGGTTTCTCGCATGTTGATACATCGTTTCTTCAAGCTGTTTCAGTTTTTTTGCCTGCTGCTTTGGCGTCATGGTCTGATAATCTGCGGCAATCTCAGCCACTTTGCCGACCGACTTGAGGACACTGGCGCCTGAACCGGGAATGGCGACTTGCAGAATGTCCGTGACGGACTTAAGGATAGTCGCCGGGGTTATATGATGCTCAACATTATACTGATGTTGCTTTTCGCGGCGGCGTTCGGTCTCATCAATGGCCTGCTGCATCGAACGGGTGATGCGGTCGGCATATAAAATAGCCTTGCCACGCACATTACGTGCCGCACGTCCAATCGTTTGCACCAGCGACACCGTTGAACGCAAAAAGCCTTCCTTGTCGGCATCCAGTATCGCCACCAGCGTCACTTCGGGAATATCCAGCCCTTCGCGCAATAAATTAATGCCGACCAGCGCATCAAACTGACCCAGCCTCAAATCACGGATAATCTCGACCCGCTCCACAGTATCCACATCAGAATGCAGATAACGCACCTTGACACCATGCTCCAGTAAGTATTCCGTCAAATCCTCCGCCATCCGTTTGGTCAGCGTCGTCACCAGCACACGCTCTTTTAAGCTGACGCGCCGGTTGATTTCCGACAATAAATCATCCACTTGGGTTATAGCCGGACGCACTTCCACGGCCGGGTCAAGCAATCCGGTCGGCCTGACAACCTGTTCAACAAAAACACCGCAGTGTTCCTTTTCGTAAACGCTAGGCGTTGCCGACACATAAATGCGTTGCGGCGCCTTTAACTCAAACTCTGCAAACGTCAAAGGCCGGTTATCCAACGCGGACGGCAAGCGAAAACCATATTCCACCAGCGTTTCCTTGCGGGATCTGTCACCTTTATACATCGCACCTATCTGCGGCACCGTCACATGGCTTTCGTCAATAACCACCAGCGCGTTGCCGGGCAAATAATCGAACATAGTCGGCGGCGGCTCACCCGGAGCGCCGCCCGATAAATACCGCGAGTAATTCTCTATCCCCGAGCAATAGCCGATTTCCAGGATCATCTCAATATCAAACAACGTCCGTTGCTCCAAACGCTGCGCCTCGACCAGTTTATTCAATGAACGCAGTTGCTCAAGACGTTCTTTAAGCTCAATCTTGATGGCTTCGACGGCGGACAATAACTGCTCGCGCGGCGTCACATAATGATTTTTCGGATACACGGTATAACGGGCGATCCGGTGCAAAATCTCGCCAGTTAAGGGATCAAACAATGACAAACGTTCGACTTCATTATCAAATAGCTCCACCCGTAACGCGTCGTTGTCTGATTCCGCCGGAAAAATATCGATCACTTCGCCGCGCACCCGATAAGTCGCACGGCGTAACTCGACATCGTTGCGCGTGTACTGCATCTCGGCAAGACGGCGCAAAATTGCCCGCTGGTCGGTCAAATCACCTTTAACCAGATGCAACACCATTTCAAAATACGATTCCGGCTCGCCCAAACCATAAATCGCCGACACCGTCGCGACAACTATCGTATCAGGCCGCTCGATCAGCGCTTTAGTCGCCGATAGCCGCATTTGTTCGATATGCTCGTTAAGCGACGCATCCTTGTCGATAAAGGTATCCGAAGCCGGCACATAAGCCTCCGGCTGGTAATAGTCATAATACGAGACGAAATACTCGACGCTGTTTTCAGGAAAAAACGCCTTCATCTCGCCATACAATTGCGCCGCCAGCGTTTTATTGGGTGCCATAATCATCGCCGGACGTTGCACCTCGTTAATCACATTGGCAATGGTAAACGTCTTGCCCGAGCCGGTTACACCCAGCAAAGTCTGGTGAACTTCACCATCGTTCAAACCTTCCACCAATTGTTTGATGGCAGCAGGCTGGTCGCCAGCGGGTTGGAAATGGCTATGGATTTTGAATGGTTTTTGTATGGTCGTCACAATCTACGCGCTACGCAGCTTTTACAAAAATTTAATCGCCGCAACAATCGTCGCGCCGACAGAAACCGTGGTTGCAAATGACCACACCATAAAACTATCAATGCGCGATGTCAGTTGCTCAAAACGTTTAGCCGTTTCAGCCTGCATTTGCTCGAAACGCTTGTCCACTTGCTCAAAACGCTTATCCGCTTGTTCCACCACTTGTTCAAAACGCTTATCCACCTGCTCGAAACGCTTATCCAATTGCTCAAAACGTTTATCCACTTGCTCAAAACGTTTAACCGTTTCAGCCTGCATTTGCTCAAAACGCTTGTCCATATCCTCACGCAACGCCCTCATTTCACCACTCAAGCGTTCATTCAAACTTTGCATTTCACCGCTTAAACGCTTATCCAAAACCTGAATATCTTGCCGCAATTCAATATCCAAATGGGCAAAATGA
>JAUYEP010000269.1 GCA_030689765.1 Methylovulum sp. | reverse complement strand
AAGAGGACAGTATGCGGAACCTGAAGTTTTTACCCGCGTTGATTGGCGCGACACTTGTTATCGCTGTCATTTTATACGTTGCCTTCTATTTCATATTTCTTGATCTGTTTGTTGATTTGTGGTGGTTTCAATCCTTAAAGCTCGAAGCGTATTTTTGGCTGAAACTGCTTTACAAATTTTTCCTGTCTGGCGGCGTCACCTTGGCGTTCTTTATCATTTTCTTTTTTCATTTCTGGATTGCTTCGCGTTACCTGGGCTTAAATCCACCCGATGAGGTGATTGATAACCTAGCCAAACGCCGCCGCTTTCAGCGTTTTGCCGATGTCTTTATGAGCGGTTCAGTAAAAATATACACGCCGATTTCATTGGTCTTAGCGGTTTTTATTGCCCTGCCTTTTTATCATCAATGGGAAACGTCACTGTTGTATTTTTTTGGCGGCGATTCAGGCGTCAATGAACCGGTCTATGGCAACGATGTCAGCTTTTACATGCTGTTTTATCCCATTTACCAGCTCATCCAACAAGAATTAATGACCACCGCCGTGTTGATATTCTGCATGGTTGGCCTTTTGTATTGGCTGGAACATATTTTCGTGCCTTATCAACGCAAGGAGTTTCCGTTAGGCGCTAAGGTCCATTTGACGATACTGATTGGTTTTCTGGTTGCCTTTGTGGTCTGGGGTTTTATGCTCCGGCGTTTTTCGCTGCTTCATACCGATATTCATGAGCCTATTTTTTATGGCCCAGGTTTTGTCGAATTACGTTATCAACTGCCGCTGATTTGGTTGGGGATCGGTACGTTTCTGGCTACCGCAGTCAGTGCAGGCCTGTTTATATTTTCAGAAAAACATCGCATTAAAACCCCTTTTTTATTGTCGCTAGCCGCATTTATTGCCGTTGTAGTATTACCCAAGGTCGAATTAATTCCTGAAACCCTGCAAAAATACATCGTAAATCCTAACCCGGTCAGAACGGAAAAACCGTTTATCCAACACAATATTGATGCCACGCTGGACGCTTATGATTTAAAAAATATCAAGACCGTTGAAATGACCGTCAAGCTGGATGCTGCCAAAGATATTGAGACCTGGGGTACGCAAAAACGCTTTGAAAATATTCCGGTATGGGATAGGGAATTTATTATTGACAGCTACAAGCAGTTACAAGAAATAAGGCCTTATTACAAGTTTAGGGCGGTTGATGAAGACCGTTATTTCGTCCTCGACCACACCCGCCAGGTTAATATCGCCGCACGGGAAATCAATACCTCAAAATTACCCCGCGAAGCCCAAAATTGGGAGAACATCCACTTACGCTACACACACGGTTATGGTGCCGTTATCACGCCAGCCGCCCAGGATGCCGACCGGCCGCAGGTTTGGTATTTACGCGATTTGAATATGCAGTCGGAGGTCGGCCTTAGCGTTAAACATCCTGACATTTATTACGGACAGGAACAGTACGATTATGCCATTGTGCCCAACAAGCTCGATATTGTCGGCATTGCCGGTTCTGACCCCAGCTTGGCGGAAAGTTACCACGGTAGTGGCGGCGTGCCTATATCGTCCTATTTCAGGAAGGCGTTGTTTGCCATTCATCTTAAAGACGAAAAAATATTTTTTTCAACCAATATCACTACCGGGAGCAAACTAAAAATAAACCGCAATATAGGTGAGCGAATCAAAAAGCTGACGCCGTTCCTGCATTTGGACAAAGATCCGTATCTGGTTTTAACAAAAGACCGGTTTTACTGGATACAGGATGCTTACACGCTATCAGACAAGTATCCGGTTTCCAAGCCTTCAGAGGATGACTTTCAGGGGGGCAAGCAACATTTCAATTATATCCGCAACTCCGTCAAAGTAATCATCGATGCGTTTGATGGCGATGTGGATTTTTATATTTCTGATCCCTCAGATCCGATAATCAACGCCTACAGCAATGCCTACCCTGGATTATTTAAGGCTCTGGACGAAATGCCCTTGGAGCTGCGTAAACATTTGCGCTATCCGCGTGATCTTTTTTATCTGCAAATGAAAATGTACGCAAAATATCATCAGCAACGCCCTGAATTGTTCTATGAACAGGCAGAAACCTGGCAATTTGCCAATGTCCGCGAAGAGACAGTGTTGCCGTATTACCAGACGATGGATTTTGGTAACTGCAATGACAGCGAAGAATTTGTGTTGATTGACCCCATGACGCCAGTGAACCGTAACAACCTGAGCATGATTGGCATCGCAGGTACGCTCGATAAAACAAAGTGCGGCCTGGATTACAAGCCTGGCATCACCGTTTATAAGTTTGGCAAGGAAGTGCAGGTCAACGGGCCAGCCCAGATTGAAGCATTGACTCAGCAAGTGCCTGAAATATCAGAGCAATTTACTTTATGGGGACAATACGGCTCAATTGTTGAAATGGGACGGATGATTATTTTACCCATGGGAAATACCGTGCTTTATGTGCAGCCGATTTACCTTGCGGCAGATAAAAATAAAATGCCCGAACTAACCCGTGTGATTGTTTCTATCGGCAATGAGACCATTATGGATAAAACCCTGTCAGGGGCTTTTGAGCGTTTAAA
>JAUYEP010000265.1 GCA_030689765.1 Methylovulum sp. | reverse complement strand
TCGGCATGGACGTAAATATTTCTGGCCAATTCGGAAACCGCCGTGACAATACGGGTGACATCGGTGACACCAAATCCGGCCGCAGTTGACAAGGTTCGAATGAGTTTCCTGCAGGCGACGATATCGCTTTCGGAAACAATGGGCAGCTCGCCCTGTTGTTTACCTTCCATTGCAATTACACGCCTGTTGCGAGGTCATGATTTAACAGTTCAAGCGCACAATCCACATCAAGCGCGCACAAGGCGTGACCCAGATGCAGGCCCAATTCGGCGGCGGTAATCGCTACGCCGGGCTGCATACCGGCCACGACAGTATGGCCGCCCATTAGGGTGACCATTTGCGTGGTTTCAGAAATGGTACGGGCAAAAAACGAATCCATCACATTGACACTGGAAATATCGAGGATCAGCCCTGCTGATTCATACTTTTCCATCGCGCTTAACACTTTGTTTTGCAGCTCGTAAATCATGTCGTCACCAGGATCGTCGGGCACGGTAACCAGCAAGATATTTTTTAATTTGATGACCGACAGGCTTTCATTAAACATAAGCACACCTCAGATTAACTTATTGAAACCAGCGTTCCCGACAGCCAGCATTTCAAGCGCCACTTTCAAACCGGCAGACATTGATGGCTTGGTGATAATGCCTTGCAAGTTGATGCCCAAATGCACCAGGGTCTGGGCAATTGCCGGACGAATGCCCGTGATAATGACTTTAGAACCCAATAGTTTTACCGCATTGATGGTATCTATCAAATGCTGGGCGGTAGCGGTATCGATTTGCGGAACGCCGGTAATGTCGATCAAGGCAATCGGCGATTTGGTCTCGACAATTTTTTCCAGCAAATGCTCCATGAATTGCTGGGCGCGCTGGCTGTCGAGGGTGCCAATAATCGGGGTCGCCACCACGCCTTCCCACACCTGGATAACCGGCGTCGACATTTCCAGAATTTCTTCGGTTTGTTTGGAAATCACGTCTTCAACAGCGTGAATGTAAGCCGACATGGCCAGTTCTTGATCCAGGTTAATGATTTTGTACATCGCCGAAAATGTCGAATTGGCTTTTTCGATATCATCGCCCAAATGTTGATAAATCAGCGGGATCATCAATTGCAAATAATAGGAATAAGCGCCCATGTAAAGCCGTGGCGGAATACCCATGCGCTGATGGGTTACGCCCACTTTTATCCGGTTGTCGTAATAGTCTTCACCGTAGCTGCCTGAGGTGAGTTCTAAAAAATATTTGCGTTGGGCGATCTTCAAACGCCGCAAGGTTTCAGCGTCGTCCAAAAACATCCGCGCCTCTTCAAACTTCAGCAGATGGGCATATAACGCTTCAACAATTTCGTCAACATGCTTTTTTGCAAAGGGATGAAAATCCGACAAACGCTGGGCATCTTCAGGCGTAAAGCAAAAAAACAATTTTTGATCGTCCCATTTATCAAATACCGCGATGTAATTGGATGTAACGTAGGTCATTATGTGGTGCCTCAGTAGGATTTATTAGGGGGGATGTAAGATAGCTGTATACGCCAGATAAAAAAAGTAAAGCACCATTATTGCCGACAAAGTTCTGGATTTTAAACAACTGTAATACCTTAATGGATAATACACAACGCACCGTTTTCATGCAATGGTGCAGAAGTACGTTATAGATGTGTCATTTTTTGCATAAGAGGGGGATGTTTTCTAAACATCGACAAGCGTCCTATAGATAAAAACCCACATCCACTTGAAACTTCATACTTGCCTTTAATGCCAAAATGCCCCATATTTTAACAAAGCTTGTTTATACAGCATGACCACCCCGAACGATAAAACCCGCGCAGTGTAACCGGATACCGATAATGACTGAACTGCTTAAAATTTTTCAAGAATCCTCCGCCCTTTACGGCAGTAACGCCAGCTTTATTGAAAACTTATATGAACGGTTTCTGGAAGACCCCGAATCTGTCGAAGCAAGTTGGCAAAAACATTTCAAAAGCATCCAACGCAGCTCCGATTTTGAGACGGCACATAGCCCGATTGTAGAGCGCTTTGCCGAACTTGCGATTAAATCTCCGAACAGGTTGGCGCAAATACAGGGCTTTACCGAAGAAAGCGTAAAAAAACAATCCGCTGTTGCCAGACTGATTAACCATTATCGGGTGCGCGGACATCAAATTGCCAACATTAACCCCCTAGGTAAAACCGCGCCACCGCCGATAGACATGGATCCGTCCTATTACGGCCTTTCAGAGCCGGATATGGACACCTTATTCGATAACGGCTCACTTCATGCTGTTGACCGATTGCCTTTGCGCAAGATTATTGACAACCTGAAAACCATATACTGCGGCAGTATCGGCTCTGAATATATGCATATCGATGATACGCATATCAGACGCTGGCTGATCAACCGTCTGGAAAGCCCTAAAGCCCGCACACCACTGGAGACGGAAAAAAAACGCTGGCTACTGAAGTTGCTGACAGCGGCTGAAGGCATTGAAAGCCATCTGCAAAACCGGTTTGTAGGCCAAAAGCGTTTTTCCCTTGAAGGTGGCGAATCCCTGATCCCGATTCTGGATGAACTGATCCAACGTTCTGGTGAAAAAGGGGTTAAAGAAATTGTTATTGGCATGGCGCACCGTGGCCGCTTGAATGTCCTGGTTAATATTTTGGGCAAAAGCCCGGCCAGTCTATTTGAGGAGTTTGCCGGCAATTACACCCTGTCACCGGGAATGAACTCAGGCGACGTAAAATATCACATGGGGTTTTCCTCCAATCTCGACACACCAGGCGGCCCTGTGCATTTGGCATTGGCCTTCAATCCATCACATCTGGAAATTATCAACCCCGTGGTCGAAGGTTCGGTAAAAGCACGCCAGGATCGTGCCCCAGGAAACGGTCAGGCGACGGTCATTCCGGTATTAATCCACGGCGATGCGGCGTTTTCCGGCCAAGGTATCGTTATGGAAACCTTGAACATGTCTCAAACCCGCGCTTTTTCGACTGGCGGAACAATACATATTGTCATCAATAACCAGATTGGCTTTACGACCAGCCACCCCTCGGATGCCCGTTCCACACCGTATTGCACTGACGTTGCCCGAATGATCCAGGCACCGGTTTTTCATGTTAATGGCGATGATCCTGAAGCCGTGCTGTTTGTCACGAAATTAGCCGTAGATTACCGCATGACATTTAACAAGGATGTCGTCATTGACCTGGTATGTTATCGCCGTTTAGGGCATAACGAAGCGGATGAGCCGGCAGCAACGCAACCGGTAATGTACAAAAAAATCCGCAAACATAAAACCACGCGGAAAATTTATGCCGAACAACTGATTGCCGAACATGTCATCACCGCCAAACAATCATTAGAAATGGAACAGGACTACCAAAAACTGCTGGATGCAGGGGAAATAGTTTCGCGTCCCGTACTTGACAGCCGTAGCTATTCCTATGCCACACAATGGAACCAGTTTCTTGATAAACAGTGGGACACCCCTTGCAACACAGCCATTTCCCTGGATCAATTGCGCTTTTGTAATGACCGGATGCAACGCTTGCCCGCTGGTTTTGAGCTGCACCCGCGCGTTGCAAAAGTCATGGAAAACCGCCGTAAAATGGCGGCTGGCGCGATGCCGTTGGACTGGGGCTTTGCTGAAAATATGGCGTATGCCACGCTGATAATTGACAAACACGCTATACGCCTGACCGGTCAGGATGTCGGGCGCGGCACTTTTGTGCACCGCCATGCGGTATTGCATAACCAGCTTAACCACAAAACCCATACGCCATTAAAACATCTCGACAAAAACCAGGGACGCGCGCAAATCTTTGATTCGCTATTGTCTGAAGCGGGTGTGTTGGGTTTTGAATATGGCTACAGCACCACAACACCGAGTACATTGGTCATCTGGGAAGCGCAATTCGGTGATTTCGCCAATGGCGCGCAAGTGCTTATTGATCAGTTTATCAGTTCAGGGGAAACCAAATGGGGGCGTTTATGTGGATTGGTCATGCTGCTGCCGCACGGCTTTGAAGGCCAGGGGCCCGAACATTCATCGGCACGGCTGGAACGCTATTTGCAACTTTGCGCCGAGCATAATATGCAGGTGTGTTACCCGACGACACCCGCGCAAATATTCCATCTGTTGCGCCGCCAATTGCTCAGGCCCTACCGCAAGCCATTGATTGTCATGAGCCCAAAAAGCCTGTTGCGCCATAAATTGGCGGTATCCACGCTGGAGGATCTGACCAGCGGCCAGTTCCAGCCTATTATTGGTGAGCAGGACGGCATCAACCCTAAAAAAGTGACGCGGCTCATCCTTTGTGCCGGCAAAGTCTATTACGATTTACTTGAAACGCGTCGTGAAACCGACCTAAAGCATGTCGCCATTGCCCGTATTGAGCAGCTTTACCCGTTTCCACTGGCATCATTTAAAGCGGAAATAGCGAAATATCCCCATTTAAGAGAGTTTGTCTGGTGTCAGGAAGAGCCTAAAAATCAGGGCGCCTGGTATAACTCCAGCCATCACTTTACCGATAACCTGCCACACCCCATCCAAGTCACTTACGCAGGCCGAAAAGCATCCGCCTCGCCCGCTGTCGGTAATTTTCAAGTCCACATAGAACAACAAAAAGCGGTTGTCCAAGCAGCGCTTTACGGCACACCATCAGGAAAATAACATGAGCATTGAAGTCCGAGTCCCCCATTTACCCGAATCTGTTTCCGACGCCACCGTAATCGCCTGGCATAAACAAGCTGGCGATAACGTTATCAAAAACGAAAGCCTTGTTGACCTTGAAACCGATAAAGTGGTGCTTGAAGTCACTGCGCCAGAATCAGGCCTATTGAGCCAAATCCTCACTGCAGACGGCGCAATCGTAACCAGCGGCGAATTAATGGCGGTCATAGCGGCAGGCACGGTCAATGCCCCGGCAAGCGCTGAAATACCTCAACATAAACCCTCCGATACGCCATTAAGCCCTTCCGTTAGGCGTCTGATTAACGAAAACACCCTGAATCCCGCCGAAATAACCGGTACTGGAAAAAGTGGGCGATTGACCAAAACCGATGTGCTGGATCATCTTAACAAACAGGCGCCTGCCAAATCAGAACTAAAAACTGAAGTGGCTGGCAACCCGCCAGAAAACATCCGGCCTTTCGAATTAAGCAGTACGCCTGCATCAAACCTGCGCCCTGAACAACGCGTTGCGATGACACGCTTGCGGGCAAAAGTGGCGGAACGTTTACTGCAAGCGCAGCAAAATGCGGCGATGCTAACCACATTTAATGAAGTCAATATGCAGAGTGTGATTGACCTCCGCAATCAGTACAAGACCCGTTTTGAACAAAAACATAATGTCAAACTCGGTTTCATGTCATTTTTCGTCAAAGCCTCTATTGAAGCCCTGAAAAAATTCCCCGCCATCAATGCGTCAATTGATGGCAACGACATCATCTATCACGGCTATTACGATTTGGGGATTGCCGTCAGCACACCGCGCGGCCTGATTGTGCCGGTACTGCATGACGCCGACCAACTGGACTTTGCCGGTATTGAAAAAAGCATTGGCGATTATGGCGAAAAAGCCCGCGCCGGCACCTTAAGCTACGATGATTTACAAGGCGGCACGTTTACGATCACTAACGGCGGCGTATTCGGCTCCATGTTGTCCACACCCATACTGAATCCTCCACAATGCGCCATCTTAGGCATGCACGCCATCAAAGAACGCGCGGTTGTTGAAAATGGCCAGATTGTCATTCGCCCGATCATGTACCTGGCGCTGTCCTACGATCACCGTCTTGTTGATGGCCGTGAAGCCGTACAATTTTTAGTCACCATTAAAGAATGCCTGGAAGCACCTGCCCACCTACTTCTTAACATTTAAACTTATGCAAAATAAAACCTCACATTATGATGTCATTGTTATTGGTGCAGGCCCTGCGGGATATTCCAGCGCCATACGCTGTGCCCAGTTGGGTTTAAAAACCGCGTGTATTGATAACTGGCGAAACAAAAAGGGGCACCGCATTCTCGGCGGCACACATCTGAATGCGGGCTGTGTTGCATCGATCACGTTACTGGAATCAGCAAAGCTGTTTCACTCGCTCAATCATGAAATAAGCAAACACGGCATCCGCGCAGAAAACATTTCGGTCGATATCCCATTAATGATCCAGCACAAAGACGACGTCA
>JAUYEP010000256.1 GCA_030689765.1 Methylovulum sp. | reverse complement strand
TGATCATCCACGCACGGTTACCACCGTTAGCATCGAGCGAAGACGACCAAAACCAACCGTAGTAGTTATAGTTGTATGGGTAATAGCTATATAAAGCAGGGGAGATTCCAATCAGCTCATCTTTGTCAGGCATCCGCCAGTCACTGGCAGCACACAAGGTTAACGATCTGACTCTTTCGGATAACTCCCCGCATTAAACTCATCCAAATTATTCACCCTATCCTCATCGTCATCTGCATTCGGATCACTAACCCCATAACGGGTTTCCCATTGGTCAACCATGCCATCGTTATCATCATCCGTCAGCACGATGTCTTGCTAGGCAACCTGACGCACAAACCAGCCCATATTATTGGAACTCGCCAACCGCACCGTGTAAGTCCCCGCCGCCTGATAGGTGAACCAATAATGGCCTGTTTCAGTGGCGGCAGTCAGTTTCGCGCCTTCAGCGACTGTGCCATCAGCAGTAACAACGCTCGGCTCTGTCCATTGGGCGAATGTAATCAGCGATTGATTCAATAAGGTATCAACATAATCGGTGGCTTGTCCTTGCACCGACAGCGTTCGTGAATCGGTAGGCGCGGCAATGTCTGGGGCTACTTCATCGACTACCGCCGTCAAAGTAGGCAAGTGAGCCAGCGGTGTTTTAGCCATCAGCGCTTGAAGATAAAACTGGTCAGTCTGATCAATAGTGATGTTTGCGGGGTAACTGGCAATGTTGTAATCAAAAATAGACAGGCCCGCATACAGCCACATATTGGCCCCTGCACCCGCCTCTAAATCGGTGAACCAGTAATCCAAATCTTTTGCTTTAATACCCTGATATTTGAATTGTCCGTGTAATCCTGCCTGTGCATAGAGATAGGGTTCAACCAGTAGGCCTGCCCGATGCCGCATCATAAAAACTCACCTGCAAATCAGGCATCAGCGTAATGGTTAAATTAGCATCGGCATCCGCTTCGCCAGAAATTGTGAATTGGTAAGCCGGTGCAATATTGCTGACGGGTTGCCAGCTACCGTTTCGGTATTCCAACCCAAACTGGGTGTCTGGAAATTCAAGTTCCAAAAGCTGTTTCAGTGCGGCTTTACCGTTCACCGTGCCGTCGAGTTCGGCATCAATTTTAAATTTGCCGCTGACCACAATGGGGACACCACCAGCAATGAACACCTTGATAAAGCGCTTTTCTTGCAACAAAGTGACACGCTGTTTAAGCGTTGCCGCACCTGTTGCGGTGATGGCTAATTTATTGGTGAAGGATAAATCGGCTTTGGCTTTTAAATCGGCAGTTTGCAAGCCGCCGCCGCTCAGGGTGGCACCGATAGTCAGCTCTGGTTTAATATCAAAACTAACCCTGTCCTCCACTTTAAAACCGCCATTGAAAGTAATGGGCTTATTTTTCTCAGTGGCATCGGGTGTGCCTTTGGTGACATAGACGGGAATGGTCATGTCCAGTGTTTCTGTCCACGTTCCCAGTAAGTCATCACCATTACAGTGCTCATTTTTTAAATCGACAAACGCCCTGATTTTTGCGCGGTAAGGATAGCCGTTTAGATCAACCTGCGCGTCTGCTGGTTGCCACTGCATCTGCAAAGTGCCAGAGCGATATTCACCGTTTTGGTCTTTAAAACGCGTGAATGTTGCCGTCGGTTTGGGTGACAACCTGTTTTTGGTTTTAACGGCGTGGGTAAAAGAAACCAGTTCTGCTTTACATAATTCCGTTTCGCTGTTTTGAAGAACGGGGACGCGCATGGCGGCTGTCCATTGGGCAATTTGGTTGGGTTGCACACTGACATAAGCAGGTGCAATCATATTCATGTACTGGCCTGCTTATATTTGTTGTTGCTGGTCGTTAATGTCTAGCGAACTTCGGCGGCCCGAGGCATTAGTCGGTAACGGTTCGCTACTGCTTAGCGTCAGCCCTGTGTCTTTCCAAACAACCGAAGCATCTGCCGTTGGCGATTTTGCTTTTACCGCCAGTCTTGCTGTGGCAGGTGCTTGTGTGGGAATGTCTTGCAATTTAACGGTCGTGGTAAAAGACAAATCACTAAACAGTTCATTCAAGGGCGCGTATGCGGTGTCTAGCGATACAACGCCCGTTTTTGTTTTAGCTGTACTGATGAGACTTGGCGTAAACCCCCCTTGTTCACTGTTGACCAAGTAATCGCCTGTGGCAATGGGTTTTGTTCTGGTACGCAGTGCCACGCGTCCCCGCGTTGCCGCCGTTTGCATTTCCCCTAGCGATACGTTATGCACAGCAGTTTGTGTGCATTTGGCATTAATCGCCACAGTGCGGCCTTCTATTAACCCAGTAGGAGTAGTAAAATCCGCTATTGTGCTGGTATTACGGTCATATTTGAAATCCGGCGCTGTGTTTTTAGGGAACTTCCATTCAGTCCAATTTTTGCCCTTGCCACGGCTTTAAACCATTGACGCACTAACGATTCAATTTCTTGTGGTAACAGGACTCCATGAAATTAGCGGTCAATCCGCCATTTCTGAATACTTCCCACTCCCAGTAACCATCAACCCAACGCTTTTTCTATATCTTTTGCGACCCGTCCTTCATCACGGGCAATTCTTCATGCCGTTTTTCCAGCACAGTGTCGGTTGGGCGGTAAGTCGATGTCGCGTTTGTCGATCGCCATGTAGCGCGAGTAGTCGTAAATAACGGCGTTGTCGGTCAGCATTTGCCAAGCTTTGTTGTCGCTGGAGCCTTGGATTTGCAGCGTGTATTCAAAATCGTGTTGCGCGGTGATGATGCTCAAGCCGTCGGCATCGGCGGCGTCTTTAGCCAAACTGGCGGTAATGCTGATGCCGTCAGCGCCGGTTTTCTGCAAATCTAAGGTTTCGCTAGGGCTGGCAACACGCTGGACCGCCGTGTTGCGGTCGACGATTTTTTGCAGCAGATACGGGGTTTCCACGTCGTTTTGATCGCTGAGGCGCAGGTCGTAAAAGCCGTCGGCGCTCGCGGCGTAGACGGCATCGTCTAAAGCCACGGCCAGCAAGGCTTGCGCGCCGTCGTCCTGGCGCACGACGGCGCGGCTCAAGCGGTAAGCGGGCGCTTCGGCGGCATAACTTTGCGCCGACAACAGGCAGACTAGCAGCAAGATTTTGGCAAGCATCATTCTTTCCCGTCAGTCGTGCGGATAAAGCTTTGTTGAAAGCGCATATAGAAAAACGCGCCGCCCAAGGCTAACAGCCCCAAGACGATGAAGGCGATAATCCGGTAAATTTGTTCCAGACGTGCCAGGTCGATGAAGAAGACTTTCCAGGCCACGACCGCAAACAACGCCAGCCCGACCAGCCGCAGTATCGCTATCCGCCTTTTGATGCCGACGAACACGAACGTCAAGCCGAATAGCGACCACAAAATCGACACGCCGCCGGAGCGCAAGCCGGGCACATACTGATATAACGCCGAGTTGGTTTCCAAACTGAGGAAGATGAACAGCAGCGCCAATGCACCGCCGCCTAGCCATGACCGAAGGTTGCCGGTCTCTGCGCCGTCTGTCGGCAAACGGCGGAAGGCAAACAGCAAAAAACTTATGATCGCAGCAAAATCCAGCAGCCGCATCAACGCCAGTGGGAAGGAATAAGCACCGTCGTAGCGCATAGACCAGACGGTGATATGACCCAGACTTAGATTCCACGACGGCAAATCGAACAGCAGCAGCTTGGCCAACACGGCGATAAGGAACCAGCACAAACCCGTCAGCAGCAGCCCGTCGGGTTCCGCCAGATAACGCCGCAACAGCAGCAGGCCGACCGCCAGCCATACCAGGGTCAACACCGGCAGTTGCAGCGGCGGGTACAAATAGCCGAAGCTATGGTACAGCTCCAGTTGCAACACGATGAACACGAGACCAGCGACCAGCATCAGCACGCTTTGCAACAACCCTTTATTTTGCAACCACGGCGGCATGTCGTTATCGCAAGTACAGGCCAGCGGCGAGGCCGACGCCGGTTTTTCGACCAGCATAAAGGCCAGGCCGAGCGAGGCAATCGGGATGCCGAAGCTGACCACCCGCTCCAGCAAACCACGCAAGAATGTGCCGAACGGCACATCGCCTGCCATCGCCACGCCATACTGGCCTGGCAAGTCGATAAAACAGAAACGCACCAGCACGATCAGGTACAACAAGTAAGCGACCTGCTGCAAAAATGCGCTAGGCAATTTACCGGCCATCCACAGCATTACCAAGGCTTGCAGGGACCAACTGACGGTAAGCCATTGTTCGGACAGCAGCAATGGCAAGGTGATGGCAACGAAGAACGCCGAGAGGCCAATGAAGCTCAGTAGCAGCTCGCGGTCAAGCACTCGCCGTGCCAGACAGTAATAAACATGGCCGATATAAAATACCGCCAACGCCACGCTGACCACCGCCACCTGGAGTTGCCCGTATTCGGCGAGCACGAGATGCCGGGCGGTTATAAAGAAAATCGACACGTTGATTATCAAGGCCAGCACATCGAGCAGCGTCGATTTAACGCGGTTGACCAGGCAGAACAGGAACACCGTGGTCGAATACAGCACGAAAAAAGCAATCAGGAAAGGCATGACTTCCCAAAAATCCCTCAGTTCGAATTGCCCCAGCGCGCCGAAAAACAACAGGTAATTGAAGAAAAAACCCAAAAAATTTAGCAAATGCCATTGCTTGTACCCATTGACGGCGAGGATGCCGACACCGAGTAACAGCATGTAACTGAACAAGCCGACAAAATCGGCTTGGCCGGTGGACAGCAGTATCGGTGTGCAATAGCCGCCGATGATCGCGAAAATCGCCACCAATATCGAATCCAGGCGTATCGCCAACGCGGCGGCGCAGCCGGTGACCAGGATCATCAACGCAAAAGCGGGATACATCGCCAGCAAATGATAAAAACTGAAGGCGGCAAACACGCTGAAATACAGCACGGCAATACCGCCGCCGAGCAGGCCCTGGCTGAACAGGTGATATTTGCCGTAGGCCAGACGTACGCCGGCTATGATCATGCCCAGGCCGGCCAGCACCGACAGCGCCACGCGCGCGTGTTCGCCGAGCAGTCCGCTGTCTATCGAGTATTTCAGGAAAAAACCGATGCCGGTGACCAGTATCAACACACCGATACGCAGCAGCCAATTGCTGGCCACCGCGTATTCGATCGCCATGCCTTCCGGTCGATGGCCTTCGCCGACGATGATCCAGTTCCAGATTTCCTGCAGGATTTGCCGGGCGGCCAGCTCGAAGCGGCTCGGTTCCCTGGCTTGTTGGACAGGTACGCTAGAGGTTTCGTCTGCTTCGGTGGCTTCGCTGAGTGCGTTTGCTGCGGCTTCCTGCATGGAGGATACGCCTGCGCTTTCGACGGCTGGTGCTTTAGACTCCAGGATGGCTTCGCGGCTGGGGGTTTCGAACAGCACATTAGCTGTCGCCGGCTCGGCTGCCTCGAATACTGCCGGTTGCGGGGCCGGTGCAGGCGGCGCGTCGGCATACTGTTGCGACAATGCCTTCAGCATTTCTCGGTCTTCGCGCAAAACATCGACGATGATGCGCAAGGCCTGCCCGATTTCCTCCCGGTAAAGCGTCTGTCTCGCCATCAACTTTGCCAGCATCACGACCAGCACCAACACTAGGATAAACATAATAAAACCGAAAAAGTCGTTCACGGCAAATCTCCTGGGCAGGGCTGTTCGGAAGACAGATCATTAGGGACAAGGATAGCCGCCCTTGAACCCATTTGCAATGCAGGTGGTGTGCCGAATACCCCAGCTTGAAACCTAACGCTCGTTTACGACACCTTCAACACTCAACCGATCCAAAGTATCTAAATCCTTTTGACGTTGCGCTACCCGTCTCTGGTAACTGGCCTGGTTTTTAGTGCAGATTAAACTATAGGGCCGGCTAAGTTTCTCAGTCTTCTGGTCAACATCGCACAGGTGCTTGCTGATCGTTTGCGTCACATGCTCCCGCCTGTTTTCAGCGGCTTTGAAACGCCAACTATCTTGATGGGGATCATCGAGAAACAGGCGCAGTTCGGTGCAGTCCTTGCAATTGCATTTGAGTTGGCTATCCCTGCGCCAATCGGCGGGAGGGGTCAAGTCTTCGGCAACCCGTTTCTGCACATGCGTGGCGACGGCTAGTCTGTAGGGAAGCACTTGATTTGCGATAAGCAAGCAAACCTGCGCCGTAATCACTGGCGTTACTGTCTTTTTATGTAGCCAAGTGCCTTTGTACTTTCCGCCTGCTGTTGTTCTGATTAAATTCTCAAAGTGGAAATTTTCCACTTTGAGAATAACCGCTATGTATTCTTGGGCTTGTTTACTATCAATCCATTCAATAGGCTTTTTCCCGAATTGCTTGGCAACCTCAGTGGCATTGAAATAAAGCGCGTCATTTTTTGCCAGCAACGAAACATCGACCATGACGTCAATGTTATCGACGGCAACGATTTCATATTTTGATTTTGTGGTTTTGTTCATGCTGCCGCCTTGCTGTCTAACCAAGCGCGGATTTCTTCAACCTTCCAGGCGGTTATCATGTCGGATAACTTTACTGGAGCTGGAAAAGTGCCCTCTTTCGATTTGCGCCATACTGACGAGGGCGACACAGGGATGATTTGCGTTAATTGCTTTAGCCGAACATAGCCGGTTGCAGGCAAGATATAAGGCTTGTCTTCTTTGGTGGCTTTAGTGGGGGCTAAGGTTGTCTGGCTTGCTGCCGTAGGTTTTAAAGCCTTGCCAGCGGATAACGCGGATTGTTTAGCGGTGCGGGGTTGTGTGCTTTGTTTTTGCATGGTTTGACTACCTATGATGTTAAGCGGGATGCTTGGGCATAAGCCTGGTAGCCTGGGCAGGCTTTTTGCCCACCTTTTCAAATTATTCCGTCCATGATAAAAAAAATAGTTAGGTATGCAACATAAACATAACTGTATATAATTAACAGCAACAACCCAGAGGAACCCTATGAAATACAGCGAATTTAAACGGTGGCTTGAAAAGCAAGGTGTGCAGATCACACCCGGTAAAGGTAGCCATTTACACGCTGAACTGAACGGCAAAAAGAGCATTGTGCCGTTTCATGGTGGTAAAGAAATTCCCAACCCGTTGGTCAACCGTATAAAAAAAGACTTAGGTCTGTGAGGGCATTATGTTTAGCTATCCTGTCACACTAGAAAAAGACACCAATACCGGTCAGGTGATTGTTGATTTTGTTGATATTCCGTTCGCCCATTCGGTAGGTGATGATGAAGACGAAGCCTTACTGAACGCCGTTGATGCGCTGGAAACGGCATTTGAATCTTTAATGGGTAGCCGCCTAGCTATTCCAACCGCTTCACCGATCAATAGCCGCCCCTGCGTCACCGTTCCCGTGTTGATTGCGGGCAAGGCCGCGTTGTATAACGCCATGTTAGAAAGTGGCTCACGTAAAGCTGATCTTGCCAGAAAGCTGAATATTTCCCCCAGTCTGGTTGACCGGCTATTATCCATCCGCCATAAAAGCCGTATTGAGCAAATTGAATCGGCGTTAGCTATTTTTGGGCGGCGCTTACTTGTTGAAGTGCAATAATCCGGTTACGCCGCCAACAACTTCCAATCTGGCTCACTAAACCCCACCACCGCCTTGCCCACGACCCCGTTCAACTCCACAAACACCTGCAGCAGCGGCAACGCCCCAATCTCATAATAAATCTGTAACGCCTGCACCGGATTGCCCAACCCGCCGGTGTTCTCAGGGATAATCCCCAGCAAAATAGGCGGCACACCATGCGCGGTAATAATCTGCTGTTCCGTCTCGTTTTTAATGTCCAGAAAATCATCCTTGATGCCGATGTTCCCCACCGGAATAATCTTGACCGGATCGCGGGTCGAGCCAGAACGCGGAATATTGATATAAAAACTCTTACCGTTGCCAATCCCCTTGCTTTCTTTCACTTTGCGCTTAATCAAGTCAGCCTGTTCCGGCGTCAGCCCCGCATCAGAGGTCACCAAGATATAACCCATGTGCGCCCTGTTGATAAAATACTTGCGCCTGAACAACCTCGCCTCCTCGCTCAACAACACATCCTGCACCCCGCATAAATAACTGGGTAGGCATTATTGCCATGAGTGCCGCAACCTTATTAATTGCCGGTGCATAGTCCAGCGGTTCAAGCCTTATGACGACATACCGCGCCGGTGTCCTGATTATGTGGGGGGTAAAGCAATAGCCGTACCGTTAAATGATGCCGCCCTGGCCGTTATCAGAGATCAGATCGGAAAGCACCAAGAAAACGTATTTAGCTATAAGGGCAATAAAATTATTGATGCCCATGGCAAGGCATGGCGTAAAGCATTAATTTGGGCAGGAATCAATAATTTCAGATGGCACGATTTGCGCCATACATGGGCAAGCCGTCACATACAAAATGGTACGCCGTTGCATATCTTGAAAGAGTTGGGCGGGTGGTCTGATTTAACTATGGTTTTTAGATACGCACATCTATCGAGCAAGCATCTTGAGGATTATGCTTGTAATTCAATAAATGTGCCAAAAAGTCTTGAGACAAATTTACTACATGCCCAAAAAACTCTAACTAAAAAATCGTGGATTCAACTCATAAGTGCAATCGAAAATACTCGGACTGAAAGAAGGCTAGCGGCTATAGTCCTCAGCTTTTTTCAATCCGACCAAAGACGAGAAGCGCATGAGAAACTACAAACAGCTAAGCCAAGGACAAAGATACCAGATTGAGATTTTATTGAAAGCGGGTCATGACCAAAAAGAGATAGCCCGACAGCCCAAGGTATCGCCTGGCACCATCAGCCGGGAATTGAAGCGGAATAAAGGTAAGCGGGGCTACCATCCCAAACAGGCACAAATCAAAACGGATAAGCGCAGAAACGAGGCGGCCAAAGCCCTAAAGATGACAGAAGACGTGATACGCCAAGTAGAAGAAAAACTCGTGCTGGACTGGAGTCCAGAACAACTATCAGGTTGGTTAAAGTTGGAGAAGGGCATTGCGATCAGTCATGAACGTATCTATTTATGCCCTGTGGGTATCAGCATGTTTGGGCGGATAAGCGTCATGGCGGGAAGCTGTATACGCACTTAAGGCAAGCCCATAAGAAGCGCAAAAAGCAATATGGATCAAAGGATAAGCGAGGGCAGATCAGAAATCGTGTGGGCATTGACGAGCGCCCGGCCATCGTCGAAGAAAAAACCCGCATTGGCGATTGGGAGACCGATACCGTGATAGGCCAGAACCATCAGGGTGCATTGGTCACAATAGTAGATCGGGTGTCCAAGTTCACCCTAATCAAAAAAGTGGACAGCAAACACGCCGAAGTCGTCACTGAGGCGACCATTATTCTGCTGCAGCCCTATATTGACAAGACCAAAACGATCACCGCCGATAATGGTAAAGAGTTCGCCGGACACGAGAAAATCAAGGGACAACTCATAGCTGATGTCTATTTTGCACATCCCTATCATTCTTGGGAGCGTGGGCTAAACGAAAATACCAACGGCCTGATCCGGCAATACTTTACCAAAGGGAGCAGTTTTGAGAACATAACCGACGAACAGGTCGATGCGGTAATGCACAAGCTTAACCATCGTCCACGAAAATCACTCAATTATAAAACACCCCATGCCGTGTTTTTTGCTGAAGAAAGGCAAGAAGCCGCATGATACCTACGATTGCACTTATGAGTTGAATCCACGCTTTAGGATAACGATGGACAATACATTGAGATTGAAATATCTGGATGCTATGGGTATTGATGTCTGGGTGTCCAAAGCGCCTATAGATGTTAAGCCGCGGTTACCGGCTGTTGATGCCATTGTTGATGGCGGGTCGGATAGGCCTGCAATAAACGACTGGAACGCGTTACAAACCGAAGTCTCCAACTGCACAAAATGCGCGTTGTGTGAAACGCGCACCCAAACGGTATTTGGCACAGGCAATAAAAACGCCGACTGGTTATTGATAGGTGAAGCTCCCGGGCAACACGAAGATGAACAGGGTAAGCCGTTTGTTGGTAACGCCGGGCAGTTATTGACGGAAATGCTACGCGCGATGGGTTTAGCGCGGGAAGAAGTCTTTATTACTAATATAATAAAATGCAGGCCGCCACGTAACCGTGATCCGCATGTTGATGAAGTGGGGCGCTGTAATGGTTATTTGCAGCGGCAACTTGCGATAATCCAACCCAAAATTATTCTTGCAGTAGGGCGTATAGCCGCCCAGGCCTTGCTAAACACTGATATGCCCTTAGCCAGACTAAGGGGGAAAGTCCATAACTTGAATAACACGCCTCTTGTTGTCGTCTACCATCCGGCTTATTTGCTCCGATCTTTACCTGAGAAACGCAAAGCCTGGCAAGACCTGCAACTGGCAATGCAAACAATAAAAATAAGTGAAGATTGACCATGCGTGGAATTTTAGACCAAATAAAAAATTTCCTGATTTATGATGCTGACAAAGAGTTTTATGCCAAAGTATTTCCTGATTCCGTATCAAGGAAAGATTTGATGCGTCTAAGGAGAATGACCGTTTCCGACTTGCCCGAAGTGTTGGCGATAGAAAGAAAAAACTATCAATTCCCTTGGGAAGAAGATATTTTCAGGGATTGCTTTAAGGCAGGCTACAGTTGCTGGGTGTGTGAAGAATCGGATAGGGTGCTGGGTTATAGCCTGATAACTATCGCTGTTGGCGAAGCACATATCCTTAATGTATCCGTAGACCCTGCCGAACAAAAACAGGGTATAGGCCGCAAGATGCTGGAAAATTTGATTGATGTCGCCCAGGGAAAGGCAGAAACGGTTTTTCTCGAAGTCAGGCCTTCCAACCCAGGCGCCATTGCCTTATACGAAGACATGGGTTTTAACGAAATTGGTGTCAGAAAAGGCTATTATCCCGCTGAAAATGGTCGGGAAGATGCGATTATGTTGGCATTGCAGTTGTTTTAAAAGTGGCAACAACGGGAGGCCGTGTGGGCAGCAAAGACATTATTTCAAAACACCTGCTCAAGCAGATAGCCAAAGATATGGCGCGTTTGCTGTTAAAGCTTGATATTGACGATGTTGAAGTGCTGGATGGCGACAATCAACGCATAGAAGAACGCCGGGCTGATTTGGTGGTTAAGGCATTCAGCGGCAATGACAGTTATTTGCTGCATATAGAAATTCAAAACGATAACCAGAGTGTCATGCCGTGGCGTATGCTGCGTTATCGGACTGATATACGGCTCGCGCATCCGGCACTGCCCATTCAGCAGTATCTGCTTTACATTGGGCGGCAAGCGTTAACGATGGCGGCAGGTATCGATGAACCGGAACTGCATTATCGTTATCATGTCATCGATATGCACAGTGTCGATTACGAAACCATGCTGCGTCAAGATACTCCCGAGGCTCTGGTTATAGCTGTTTTATGTGATTTTCGGGGACAAGTTGAGCGCGATGTAGTACGCCGTATTTTACGACGTTTGTATGAATTGACTGCCGATAACCAGGCCGCTTTCCGGAATTATTTTTTAATGCTGGAAATTTTATCCACTA